>NZ_JBNGGC010000026.1:0-126525 GCF_049974565.1 Streptomyces sp. WG5
CCGCCCGGGGGGGGGGGGGGGCCCCCCCCCCCCGGGGGGGGGGGGGGGGGGGGGCGCGCGCCCGGGGGGGGGGGGGGGGGGGGGGCGCCGCCCCCCCCCCCCCCCGCCGCCGGATCAGGCCGCACCGACCTCGCGCACCAGCCTGCGGCGGATCGCCCGCAGCATGGACGCCCGGGTCAGCCCGCTGCCGAACCGCACCAGCCACCAGTAGGGCGCGAACGAGCGGCGGGTGCGCGCGTCGGTGGCGAGGACCCTCGTCTCCGTACTCAGCGTCCCGCCCTCGAAGCGCACGTTCATCCCGACCTTCAGGATTCCCGGCTCATGGCATCCGGTCACGATCTCGGAAATGGTGCCGGGGGGCCGGGGGACGTCGTGCGGCGACTGCACCCCGGCGAACAGGAACTCGTCGTCGCCGGCCGGGATCACCTCGCCCATGCCGCTCAGGTAGTCGGAGACGATACGGCGCTCGGCCGACACATCCGCCCGGGTGAGCGCCACGAGGACACGGGCCAGCGGCGCCTCCGACCAGGTCGCCGCCCGGACGGCCTTCATCACCTGGTCCGTCGTGCCGGGCACCGTAATCCGGTGCACTTCCCGGAAATGCCATTCGGGCAACAGCCGGTCCAGTTCCGATCCGCTCTCACCAGGCATTTCAGTCCCCTTCATGAAAAGGCAGCCTTCTGACTCCGCGGGACATCCTAGAGAAGTTTTCGAAATGGTCTCGCCGGGACCGGCCCACTGGCAGGTAAATGTCAGCAACAGGCTGTTTCGCCACACGTGCACGCCCGGCCGTCCGGCCGCCATTCAGCAAGTTGACAGAAAGAGTGCCGTGCCGCTCGCCGGCCCGCCGACGGCGGGCTCAATCGAATGCCGCCGCACCCGACACATCGGATGGGGAACAACGTGACCGCACACGACGTCGAATACATCGAGATCCTCACGAGCGACCTGGAGGCGACCTGCGCCTATTTCACGTCCGCGTTCGGCTTCCGTACGCGGGCCCGCGGCACGGCGGCCGGCCTGGAGGCGGTGCTGCTGGAGCAGGGTGCCGTCCGCCTCGTCGTCGCCGCGGGGCCGGCCGCCGCCGGTCACCTCGCCGCGCACGGCGACGGCGTGGTGGACATCGCCTTCGCCTGCACCGACCCGGTCGCCGCGCGGGACGGGGCGGTGGCCGCCGGTGGGCGCGCGCTCACCGGGCCGGCACCGGAGACGCTCGTCGTGTCGGGCTTCGGCACGGTGCGCCACACCCTCGTGCGGCGGGAGCCCGGGGCGCCGGCCCTGCTGCCCGCCGGCTATGACTGGGCCGACCTCGGGCCGTCCGCACCGGCCGGTGCCGCGCAGACCGCGCCACCCGCGCTGACCGCCCTCGACCACGTCGCGGTGTGCCTGGAGGCCGGGACGCTGCACGATGTCGTCCGCTACTACCTCGACGGCTTCGGCTTCGAGCAGTTCTACAGCGAGTACCTGGCCGTCGGCGAGCAGGCCATGGACTCCATCGTGGTGCGCAGCCCCTCCGCCGGGATCACGTTCACGGTCATCGAGCCGGACGTGTCCCGCAAGCCCGGCCAGATCGACGAGTTCCTGGTGCGCAACGGCGGTGGCGGTGTGCAGCACCTGGCGTTCCTCGTCGAGGAGATCGTCCCGGCCGTACTGGCGTTCGAGGCGCGGGGCGTGGAGTTCCTGCGCACCCCGGACACCTACTACGACGCGCTGGCCGAGCGGATCCCCTCGCTCGAGGCGATGATCGCCGACCTGCGCAAGACGAACGTACTCGCCGACCGGGACGAGTGGGGTCACCTGCTGCAGCTGTTCAGCCGCTCCCCCTTCGAGCGCCGCACCCTGTTCTTCGAACTGATCCAGCGGCAGGGCGCGCAGGGCTTCGGCAGCGCCAACATCCGCGCCCTGTACGAAGCGGTCGAGCGGGCCAGGGCGGTCACCGCATGACCGGCCGGCCGGACACCGCCGGCGACCACCGCCCGGCCCTGACCGTCGCCGACTTCGCCGAGCGCGCCCGCAGCCGGATGGAGCCGGCCGTGTGGGACTTCGTCGAGGGCGGCGCCGGCGAGGAGCGCACGCTCGCCGCGAACCTGCGCGCCTTCGACGGGGTCCGGCTGCGGCCGCGGGTACTGACCGGCGCGGGCGCCCCGTCGCTCGCCACCACGGTGCTGGGCCGCCGCTGGGCCGCGCCGCTCGCCGTGGCGCCGATGGCGTACCACACCCTGATGCACCCCGAGGGCGAGACGGCGACGGCACATGCCGCGGGCGACTCGGGGCTCCCGCTGGTCGTGAGCACCTTCGCGGGCCGCCCGTTCGAGGAGATCGCCGCGGCGGCGCAGGCGCCGCTGTGGCTGCAGGTGTACTGCTTCCGCGACCGGGAGACCACCCGCCGACTCGTCGAACGCGCCGAGCGCGCCGGGTTCGAGGCACTGGTCCTCACCGTGGACGCGCCCCGGCTCGGGCGCAGGCTGCGGGACGAGCGCAACGGCTTCCGGCTGCCGCGGGGCATCACGCCCGCCAACCTGCCGGCGGGCGACTACTCGTCCCCGGCCGAGCACGGCCGCCGCGGGCTCGACCCCGCCATGGACTGGTCCGTGCTCGCCTGGCTGCGCTCGGTGAGCCGGCTTCCGGTGCTGGTGAAGGGGCTGCTGACCGCCGAGGACGCGGTGCGGGCACGCGCCGCCGGGGCGGACGGGATCGTGGTGTCCAACCACGGCGGACGCCAACTGGACGGCGCCCCGGCCACCTTGGACGTCCTCGCCGAAGTCGCCGCGGCCGTCGGCGGGCATGCCCCGCTGCTCCTGGACGGCGGTGTGCGCCGGGGATCCGACGTGCTGGCGGCGCTGGCGCTCGGCGCGGACGCGGTGCTGGTGGGCCGTCCGGTCCTGCACGGTCTGGCGGTCGGCGGCCGGGACGGTGTGTCCGGGGTGCTGCGCCTGCTCACCGACGGACTCGCCGACGCCATGGCCCTCACCGGCACCGCGACGGTCGCGGACGCCGGCCCCGCGCTGCTCCGCACCCCGCCGGTGGCGCCGGCCGCACAGCACCCGGCGGAGCGGCACGTGCCGCCGGGCGGGCCCGCCCGGCCCGGTGAGGTGCGGCTGCGCAGGCAGGAGCTGCACCGGAGCGTCCTGGACCCGGTGCTGGACACCATGAACTTCCTCAACGAGGTCAGCGAGCGCTTCCCCGAGGCGATCTCCTTCGCGCCCGGACGGCCGTACGAGGGCTTCTTCGACACCGAGCAGATCTTCGCGCACGTCCACCGCTACCTGGACCACCTCGCCGGGCAGGGCGCCTCCCCGGAGGCCATCCGCACGGCCCTGTTCCAGTACGGGCCGACGGCGGGGCGGATCCGTGAACTGATCGCCGGCTCGCTCCGCGCCGACGAGAGCATCGACGTGCCACCGGAGTCGATCGTGGTCACCGTGGGCGGCCAGGAGGCGATGCTGCTGACGCTGCGCGCCCTGTTCGCCGGCCCCGGCGACGTGCTCCTGGTCGCCAGCCCCTGCTACGTCGGCATCACCGGCGCGGCACGGCTGCTGGACATCCCGGTGGTGCCGGTCGAGGAACGCGCCGAAGGGCTGCGGTGCGCGGACGTCGAGGCGGCGGTCCGCGCCGAGCGGGCCGCGGGACGCCGCCCCCGGGCGCTGTACCTGGTGCCGGACCACTCCAACCCGACCGGCACCACGCTGTCCCGGTCGGCGCGCGAGCAGCTGCTCGACCTGGCGGGCCGGCACGACCTGCTGATCCTCGAGGACAGCCCCTACCGGCTGGTCAGCCCCGGCCCGCAGCTGCCCACGCTCAAGTCCCTCGACCACGCGCGCAGGGTCGTCCACCTCGGCTCGTACTCCAAGAGCGTCTTCCCGGGCGCGCGGATCGGCTTCGTGGTCGCCGACCAGCCGGTCGTGGACGCCGACGGCCGGCAGGGACTGCTCGCCGACGAACTGGCCAGGATCAAGAGCATGGTGACGGTCAACACCCCGGCCCTCAGCCAGGCGGCGGTGGCCGGCGCCCTGCTGGCCGCCGACGGCAGTCTCGTCTCGTACAACGCCGTGCCCGCCAAGCACTACGGTGCCGCGCTGCGGTCCCTGCTGGACGAGCTCGACCGGCAACTGCCCGAGTCCTGGCGCTCCGTCCACGGCGTGGAGTGGAACCGGCCGGACGGAGGGTTCTTCCTCACGCTGCGGGTGCCGTTCCGCGCGGACGACGCGGCGCTCGTGCGCTCCGCCGAGGAATTCGGCGTGCTGTGGACACCGATGGCGCACTTCCATCCGGGGGCGGGCGGCGACCGGGCGATACGGCTGTCCTTCAGCAGCCTCGGTCCCGAGGAGATCGAGGCGGGAGTGGCCAGGCTGGCCCGGTTCGTGCGGGCGGAAACGGCCCGGTCCGCCGGGCCGAGCGCCGCGGAGCCGGCGGAGGTGGAGCTGTGAGGAGCGCCGCCGTCATCGGCACCGGACTGGTGGGCACCTCGGTGGCGCTGGCGCTGAGCCGGCAGGGCGTGGCGGTGTTCCTCGACGACCGGGACACCACCGCGGCCCGGACCGCCGAGGCCCTCGGCGCGGGATCCCTCGCGCCGCCGCCCGCCCAGGTGGACGTCGCCGTGCTGGCGGTGCCGCCCGCGCACGTCGGCGCGGTCCTCGCCCGCTGCCAGGAGCAGGGGCTGGCCGGGACGTACACGGATGTGGCCAGCGTCAAGGAGCGGCCGTACCAGGACCTCGTCCTCGCGGGCGGCGACCCGGCCCGTTACGTCGGCGGGCATCCGCTGGCCGGCGGGGAACGCTCGGGGCCGCTCGCGGCGCGGGCCGACCTCTTCGACGGCCGGCTGTGGGTGCTGACCCCGGCGGAGGCCACGGACCGGTCCGCGCTGAACCCGGTGCTGGAACTGGTGGCGCTGTGCGGCGGCACCCCGGTCATCATGGACACCGTCGCGCACGACCGGGCGGTGGCGCTGACCTCGCACGCCCCGCATCTGGTGTCGTCGCTGACGGCGGCCCGGCTCGCCGAGGCGGACGACGAGCACATCCGGGTGTCCGGTCAGGGGCTGCGGGACATGACGCGCATCGCGGCGGGCGAGCCGGCTCTGTGGAATGACATCCTGGAGGCGAACGCGGAGGCGGTGGCGGACGTGCTGGAGGCCTGCGCCGCCGATCTGGACCGGACCGTCGCCGCGCTGCGCGCCCTGCGCAGTGCCGACGGCTCGCGGCGGCGGCGGGCGGCCGCCGACCTGGACGGGGTGCTGCGGCGCGGCGCCCTCGGCGCGGCGCGGGTGCCCCGCAAGCACGGCACGCCGCCCGCCGAGTACGTCACGGTGCCGGTGGCCGTGCCGGATCAGCCGGGTGCGCTGGCGCGGCTGTTCGCGGCGGTCAGCGCGGCGGGGGTGAACATCGAGGACGTCAGCATCGAGCACTCGGTGGACCAGCCGAGCGGCCGGGTGGAGCTGGTCGTGGAGCAGTCGTCCACGGAGGAGATGCGCCGTCTGCTGGACGTGCACGGCTGGACGCCGCAGCCTCCGCCTCCGCTCGTATCGGGCATGTCGCCCACCGGCGGGCGGAGTTGACCGGCCGTCACTAGAATCGGCGGGATGCCCCTGCCGACCGGTAACCAGTCCGGGAATCTCGTCCGCCGCCGTCTCCTCCAGCCGCTCTGTGCGCTGCTCGCGGCCGCAACGGTCACGGGCGGCCTGGTCACCGGCCCCACAGCGGGCTGGCGGGCGGTCGTCCCCATGATGATCGCGGTGCTCGGCGCGCTGGCCGTGGCCGGCCGGCGCGACCGGGTGCCGATCGTGCCGACGGCCGTGGTCGTGGCGGCCGCCTCGGCGCTGGGCACACTCTTCGGCGACCCGCCGGTGCAGCGCCAGTCGACGGGCCTGGTGACCCTGTTGGAGATCGGTGCCACCCTGCTGCTGGTCTGCCTGGTCGCCCGGTACGCCGCCGCGCGGGCCGCCGTGGTGCTGTGCGGGGTGCTGGGCGTCCTGGCGTCCACGGTGATCCTGCGCCTGCAGGTGCCGCCGACGCTGCTGGAGGCGGCCGCGCAGTGCACGTTCTTCGCCCTGGGCGCGGTGGCCGCCGGCGCCGTCGGCGGCTATCTGCGCGGGCTGGAAGGCCGCCGGCTGCGCTCGGTGCGCGAGGCGCGCCGTCACCAGCGCCTCCAACTCGCCCGGGACCTGCACGACTTCGTGGCCCATGACGTGTCCGCCATCGTGGTTCTCGCGCAGGCGGCCCAGGTGGTCGGCGGCGACCACCCGGAGAAGGTGATGCCCATCCTGAGCCAGATCGAGACCGCCGGGCAGCAGGCGCTCCGCTCCATGGACCGCACCGTGCAGATGCTCGACGACGGTGCCGGTACCGCCGCCCCGGCCGCCGGGGAGGGCAAGACGCGGGCGTACGGGCTGCCCGACATCCCCGATGTCGTCGACCGGTTCCGGTCGGCCGGACGGTCCGAGGTGTGCCTGGGCATGGACCTGACGCCGGAGCAGATCGATCAGGTGCCGCGTGAAGTGGCCAGCACCGCGCACCGGATCGTCGTCGAGGCGCTGACGAACATCCGCCGGCACGCCGCGGCCACGCCGCTGGTCTCGGTGTCCGTGACGCTCGACGCCGAGGCCGCGGAGCCGGCCCTCACCGTGTCGGTGACCAACAGTCCGCCGTCGATCACGGAGCCCGGCGGTCTGCTCGGTGACGGGGGCCGGCGCGGCGGCGGCACGGGCCTGACCGGGCTGGCCGAGCGGGCCGGTGCGCTGGGCGGCAGCCTGGAGTACGGCGGCCACGGCGCCGGCGGCTGGCGGGTCACCGCCGTTCTTCCCCTGCGCTGACCCCGACGCCCGCCGCTGCGGCGCGGCATACCACGCGGACGGCGATTTCCGGGAATTCCGCAATTCCACTTCAACAGTTCTGATCCATGCTCCATGAATTCCCGCCGCACGGCTACCGTACAGCTGTAGGTGACGGCCCATGGGGTCCCTTTCGGTCATCCCTGAAAACGCCCGAAGACCGGTAGCGGACTTCCGGGATCGACGAAAGGGAATTCCATGGACACCCCGATGATCGAACTGACCGACGTCACGAAGGCGTTCGGCTCCACCAAGGCTCTCGACGGGGTCAGCCTCACGGTGCCGCACGGCACCGTGCTGGGCCTGCTCGGGCACAACGGCGCCGGGAAGACGACCGTCGTCGGCATCCTCAGCACGCTCGCCGTACCGACGTCGGGGCAGGCCCGGGTGGCCGGGATCGACGTGGTGCGCCACCCCGGGGAGGTGCGCCGGCGCATCGGGCTCACCGGTCAGTACGCGGCCGTCGACGAGACCCTGTCCGGGCACGCCAACCTGCTGCTCATCGCCCGGCTGCTGGGCGCGACCCGCTCCCAGGCGGCGACCCGCGCGGAGGAGCTGCTGGAGCTGTTCTCCCTCACGGACGCCGCCCACCGCGCGGTGAAGAACTACTCCGGTGGCATGCGCAGGCGCCTCGACCTGGCGGCGAGTCTGGTCGGGGACCCCGATGTGATCTTCCTGGACGAGCCCACCACGGGGCTCGACCCGACGGCCCGCCGGGCCCTGTGGACCGTCGTCCAGCGGCTGGTCCGGGCGGGCACCACCGTGCTGCTGACCACCCAGTACCTCGAGGAGGCGGACGTCCTCGCCGACTCGATCACGGTGCTGTCGGCCGGCCGGGTCGTGGCGTCGGGCACCGCCGAGGAGCTCAAGAACCGGATCGGGCACCGGTCGGTGTCGGTCACCGTGCGCGGCGCCGACGACCGGGTGTCTGCGGCCGCCGCGCTCCGCAGGGCCGGTCTCAGCCCCGCGCACGAGGAGGACGGTCTGGTGCTGACGATGCCCGTACGGGACTCCACCGCCGTGGCCCAGGTCGTCCGGGCCACCGACGAGGCGGGCGTGGACCTCGCGGGGCTCGCCTTCTGCGAACCCTCGCTGGACGACGTGTACATGGCCCTGAACCACTCCGACGGACGCTAGGCAGGGATGCCCCCATGACCCTCATCACCGATCAGACAGCGGGGGCCCCGGCCTCCGCGCTCACGCGCCCGCTCCGTTACGGCGGGGCCGGGGTGCTCCGGCAGGTCTCCGTGCTGTCGGGGCGGTCGCTCCGGGCACTGCGCGAGCCGGCGCTGGTGCTGCCGGGCGTCCTGGAGCCGATCCTGATGCTGACCGTGTTCAGCCAGGTCTTCAAGAGCGTCTCGCAGACCTCCGCCTTCCCGGCGGGCGTCAGCTACATCGACTACCTGCTGCCCGCCTTCCTGGTCACCGGTTCCATCAGCGCCGGCCTGAAGTCCGGGGTGGCGCTGACGACCGAGATGAACAACGGGATCATCGCCCGCTTCAAGGCGATGCCCATTCACACGGGGTCGGTCCTGGTCGGCCGGAGCATCGCCGACACCGTGCTGAACTGCGTCAACATGCTGGTGATGCTGGCGGCCGCCGCTCTCGTCTTCGGGTACGGCCCGGACGGCGGGCTGCTCGGCTCGCTCGGCGCGATGCTGGTCGCGGTGATGCTCGGCTGGTCGCTCGGCTGGGTCTTCATGGCGCTGTCCGCGTGGGTGAGGAAGCCGGAGGCCCTGCAGCCCATCGGCGGCATCGTGAACATGGTGCTGCTGTTCGCCTCGAACGCGTTCGTGCCGGCCGAGGGACTGCCCGGCTGGCTGAGGGCGTTCGCCGAGGTCAACCCGATGTCGTACGCGATCACCGCGGCCCGGGACCTGGCGCTCGGCGAGCCGAGCACGGCGACCGTGCTGGCCACCCTCGGCACCTGTGTGGTGATCGTGTCCGTCACCGCGCCGCTGGCGGTCCGCAGTTTCCGCCGCGCGACCTGACCGCGCGACGCGGACACGGCCGGGGCCCGGAACCAGCGACTGGTTCCGGGCCCCGGTGTGCTGGGGACGGCGGCTCAGCAGGGGATGAGACCCACGTAGCGGTCCGCGACCCAGGAGGGCTCGCTGGTGCTGACCGTCCGGCCCGGTGCGACGGTGTGGCACTTGTCCGGCACGGACGGCACTCCGCCCTTGCTGTACTGGACGTTCACCTGCTGGGTGGTGGAACAGTGGTTGGTGATCTGCACCGTGACCGTCACCAGGTGGATGGGCTTGGCCACCACGCAGCTGGGCACGGACGCGGCCGCTTCCGTGCCGGCGGCCCGGGCGGTGCCGTGCACGGCGCCGACCAGCGCGAGCCCGGCCACTCCGGCGCCCATCGCGCGAGTGATCCTCTTCATTCCCGTTCCTCCGTGTCTCTCGTCTGTCATGCCGTCGGTTCGGCGTACGGAAATCAATTGAACAAGTGGCGGACATTGCCACTCCAATGCAGATCAATAAATTCATTTCCGGACACCTGGCGAATCTCCGCAATCGCGACGGGAATCAGCCACGGCCGCAGTGCGCGCAGCCGCCGCGGCGGCGCAGGTGATAGCCGAAGGCCGCCACGCCCAGCGCGACGCCCCACACCGCCCAGAAGACGGACGGCCCCAGCGTTCCCCACATGTGCGGGTCGAAGTCCCGGACGGCCATCAGGCCGGCCGGGATGAGCACCACGGCCACGACGGACGCGGGCACGACCGCGGTCGCGGGATGGACCGGCCGGCCGCGCTTGAACCACACCCAGCGGGGCCACACCTCTCCCCACCGCGCGATCAGACCGTGCATCAGCAGACTGCCGAGTGTGGAGACGACCCCCAGAGCCAGGCCCATCTCCAGCATGTTCGGGGTCTCCTGCATGTCTTTCAGGAACTCGTCGGTGATGCCGAGCGGCCAGCCGAAGTACCAGGCGATCCGGGTGATGTCGTACGGGAGGGTGGAGATGACGGCGATCCACACCGCCCAGCGGCACCAGCGCAGTGTCGCCGCCGGGTCGGTCCAGGACGCCGCCGCCCGTTCGCCGCGCCCGCAGCGCACGCAGCTGCCGCCCGTTCGACGCTGGTAGGCCAGCGTGGCGGCGATCCAGAGCAGTCCGCCGACGAAGACGATGATCAGGTTGATGCGGTGCCAGTACAGGATGTCGCCGAGGTCCTGCGGCCCCGGGACCCCGGTGAAGACGAACACCAGCAGCACCGGCGAGAACACCAGCAGTCCGAGCAGCGAGTAGTCGGGGATCAGGAAGGTCAGCAGGCCGCCGGCCGTCCAGCCGAACGCGAGCAGCGCACGGCGGGTGCGGCCGGTGCCCCGGCCGCGGACCATCAGCGTCCCGGCGACCGCCCCCACGGCACCGAACACCGCCATCACGGGGGCGACGACCGCAGCACTGCTCGGCTCCAGGATCGACGAGGAGGAACGGTCCTCGACGGTCTTGGTGAAGGGGTACCCGTCCCCGCCCAGGGCCCAGTACAGGCCCGCGAGGCCGTACAGGACGGACCACACCACGACCAGGCGGCCCGACCAGTCCGGCCACCGGTGCCACCAGCGGCGGCGGGGCGCGGGGCCCTCGGAGGTCATCGGTGTCCGCAGGCTGTCCGGCTCTTCAACGGCTGTGTCTGCCATGACGGTTGTCCTTCTCCCACCGCTCCCCCGCGGGGTGCGGTTCCTGTCGTCGTGGAAACAAGGCTGCGGCCCGCGATCCGGTCGGCGCATCTGCCGTTCAGCAGATCTCGGCGGAAGTCCCGGCCGACGCGGGGACACACGGAAAGGCGGCTCCGGGCCCGGCGGGGGAAGGCGGGCCCGAAGCCGCCGGTCTGTGAAATCAGCGGGTTCGGAAGGGATTTCCGGTCGTGCTGTCCGTGTCTTGCCGTGTGCTGTGTATCCGTGTGCCGTCTTGCCGTGTACCGTCCTGCCGACTTCTGCCTTGCGGTGCCGGTTCATTGAATCCGGCGCCCGGCAGCCGCTCAAGCACGCATCGACGAATTCGAATCGAGGTGCTGTGCCGGCTCCGCCGCCACGCCCTGCGGGCCGCCCAGGCCGCAGTGCTTGCACGCCCCGCGCCGCCGGAAGTAGTAGGCGAGCGTGGCCGCCGCGAGGGCCGCGCCCCACACCGGCCAGATGGTCTCGGGCACGGTGGCGCCCCAGTTCTCCGCCGGGTCCTCGAAGGCACCCTGGAAGTGCAGGCGGATGTACATGATCCCGGCGGTGGTGACCATGACGGCGACGAGTGAGGCGGGCACGATCGCCAGGGCCGGCGGCACCCGCCTGCCCCGCAGTCCGGGAATCCAGCGCGGGAACACCTCGCCCCAGCGCTGCACCAGCCCCAGGGTGAGCAGCGAACCGAGGGCGCCCATCGTGGCGAGGGCGGCACCGAACAGCCAGAGCTTGTCCTCCTTGCCCTCCTCCCACATCTTGTCGGAGATGCCGAGCGGATAGCCCAGCGCCCAGGCCCAGCGTGTGCTGGCGTACACCAGCGGCACGGCGACGGCGGTGTAGGCGGCCCTCCTCCCCCAGCGTGCGGCGGACTCCCTCGAGGTCCAGTCGGCCCGCGCGTCCGTGCGCCCGCAGGCGGTACAGGCCCCGGTGGTGCGCCGCTGGTAGGTGACCGCCGACATCGTCATGAGTCCGACGGCGACGACCGCGAACACCTGGTTGATGACGGTCCAGTTGATGGCACTGAACCTCAGCATGAACACGTAGGCCAGGTTGCCGAGGATCCGGAAGTCCGCGATCACCCCGAGCACCGCGGCGACGGACAGCCCCGTCGCACCGAGCAGCACCGGGGTCGGGACCCGGCGCCGGCCGGGCAGCGCGAGCAGCACGGCCACCGCGGCGCTGAGCAGGAACCCCGTCGCCATCCAGGGCGCGAGCAGGTCCCGGCCGACGTGTTCGAAGGCCGAGTACTCCGGGTTCGCGTCGTCGGCGCCGAACGGGAAGCCCGACCCGCCCAGGGCCCAGTGGACATGAGCGAGGCCGTAGGCCGTCAGCGCGGCGACGGCCGCCCAGCCGATCAGGGCGGGCCGGCCGTGCGCCCGGTGCCCGGTGCGAGCCGCTCGTCGTAAGGGCGCGTTCTCCACCCGTGTCATGGCGCCTGCCTCTCCTTCGGTCGTTGCACGTTCAGCATGGCTCGCGGTGGTCCGCCGCCACATCTGCCGATCGGCAGATCCGCTCGGTGCGGCACGGGCAGCGCGCGGGCAGCACGCGGGCCCGGCTGCCGTGGCGCTGGTACGGAGCCGGGCCCGGTGGTGCGGGGTGGTCAGCGCCCGCCGAGCCGGTCGTTCAGGGCACGGCCGATCTCGGCGACGGGTCCGGCCTGGAGCAGCTGCCGGTGCTCGCAGTCGACCTCGCGGACCTCCACCGCACCGGTGACGAAGCGGCTGAGGCGGGCCACCGAGCGTGCGGTCTTGTCCTCCGGGTGGTCCTCGTCCCGAGTGGCCACGAACAGCAGGACGTCGCCGTCGAAGACGCCGGGTTCGAAGCCGATCGTCAGGTGCCAGTTGTTGTTGTTCACCGCGCCGATCCGCATGATGTGCTCCTCGTCGAACGTGGCGAGGGCACTGCCCTCCTCGCGGAGCACCGCCATCACCTCCTCGTGCCGCAGCGGACCGTCCCCGAACATCCCCGGGTCGCGGCCGACGAAGTCCAGCAGGGCCAGCAGGACCTTCTGCTCGTCGGCCTCGGTGTACTCGCCGTCGAGGTCCTCGGCGCTCATCGGCACCTGGTCGAGGTTGGCGAGCAGGGCCACCTCCTGTCCCTGCTGCTGGAGCCGGACGGCGACCTCGTGGGCGAGGATCGCGCCCATCGACCAGCCGAGGAGGTGGTAGGGGCCGGACGGCTGGACCTCGCGGATGCGCGCCACGTAGTCGTCCGCCATCTCCGGCACCGAGCGCGGCAGCGGCTCGTCCCGGGCGAGTCCGCGGGCCTGGATGCCGTACACGGGGTGCGCGCCGTCCACGTACCTCAGCAGACCGGAGTACATCCAGCTGACCCCGCCCACCGGGTGCAGGCAGAACAGCGGGGCCGCCTCTCCTCCGTCGCGCAGGGTGAGGACCACCTCGAAGGAGTCGTCCGGACGGCTGCCGGCCCCCATCAGCTCCAGCAGGGACGCCACCGTCGGGGCCTGGAAGAGGGCCCGGTTGGACAGGTCCGCACCGAGGACGGACCGGATCCGGCTGGTGAGCTGGAGCGAGATGATGCTGTCGCCGCCGAGTTCGAAGAAGTTGTCGTCGATGCCCACCCGGTCCAGCTTCAGCAGCTCCGCCCACAGCCGGCACACCAGCTCCTCGCGCGGGTTGCGCGGCCCGCGGCTGCCGCCGGACGGACCGAAGTCCGGGGCGGGCAGCGCCGTGCGGTCGACCTTGCCGTTGGTGTTCAGCGGCAGTTCGGGCAGGGCCACGAACGCGGCCGGAACCATGTAGTCCGGCAGGCGCCACGCCATCTGCTCGCGCAGGCCCGCGGTGTCCGCGCCGGGCACCGGCACGACGTACGCCACCAGCTGCTTGCTGCCGGGCCGGTCCTCGCGGACCGTCACCAGGCTGCGGGACACCTGCGGCTGGTCCTGCAGGACGGCCTCGATCTCGCCGAGCTCGATGCGCAGACCCCGGATCTTCACCTGGTGGTCGGCGCGCCCGACGAACTCGATCCGTCCCTCGGCGTCCCAGCGCACCACGTCGCCGGTGCGGTACATCCGCCCGCCGGCCGGCCCGGAGGGGTCGGCGACGAAGCGCTCCGCGGTCAGCCCCGGGCGGCCCACGTAACCGCGCGCCGTGCCCGCCCCGGACAGGTACAGCTCACCCGCGACGCCGACCGGGACGGGCCGCAGCCGGTCGTCCAGGACATGGGCCCGCATGTTGTCCATCGGCCGCCCGACGGGGATGCCGCGGCCGGTGCGGTACGGGGCGCGCAGCGGCAGACAGGTGGCGTACACGGTGGTCTCCGTCGGGCCGTAGACGTGCACCACCGTGGTGTCGGGGCAGGCGTCCAGGACCCGCTGGAAGGCGGCCGGGGAGACCTGCTCGCCGCCGGTCCAGATCTCGCTGAGCGGGGCGAAGCAGGCCGGGTCCTCCTCGGCGAGCAGGTTGAACAGCGCCGTGGTCATGAAGGCCGCGGTCAGCCGCTCCTCCCCGGCGAGCCGGCGCAGCCCCGCCGCGTCCAGCTGCCCGGGCGGCGCCACGACGAGCTGCCCGCCCCGCAGGAGGGTGGCCCAGATCTCGTACGTCGAGGCGTCGAAGGCGTGCGGCGAGTGCATCAGGACCCGCTCGTGGCCGCTGCGCCAGCGGGTGTCGGCGGCCAGCGCGACCACGTTGGCGTGGGTGATCCCGATGCCTTTCGGCCGACCGGTCGAACCGGAGGTGTACATGATGTAGGCCAGCTGGTCGGGGTGGACCGGCCCGCCCGGCAGCGGACCGGCCGGACCGTCGTCGTGGCCGTCGGCTTCCAGGTCGGCCCGCAGCACCTGCGCGGTGTGCTCGAACTCCACGCCGGACATGGCCTCGTCGGTGAGCAGGACGGCGCAGCCGGTCTCCGCGACGATGTGCTCCAGGCGCGGCACCGGGTAGCGCACGTCCAGCGGGACGTAGGCGGCTCCCGCCTTGAGGACGGCGAGCGTGGCGACCAGCAGGTGGACCGAGCGTTCCTGGAGGATCGCCACCCGGGCGCCGGGGGTGACCCCGGCGGCGGCGAGCCGTCGGGCCAGCCGTCCGGCCCGCGCGTCCAGTTCGGCGTAGTCGAGGGTGATCCCGCCTCCGGTGACGGCCGGTGCGGCAGGCCGTTCGGCCGCCCGCGCCTCGAACAGCGACACGATCGTCCCGCCCGGCAGTTCCCGGTCGGTGTCGTTGGCCTGTGCCAGCAGGGCCCGCTCGTGCGGCGCCAGCAGGTCGAGGTCGGCGATGCCGGCGGCGGGGTCGGCGACGACCGCGGCGAGCAGCCGGGTCAGGCGGTCCGCGAACGCCTCGGCGGTGGCGCGGTCGAACAGCGCGCTGTTGTACTCCAGTTCGCCGCCGATGCCGCTGGTGCCGCCGTCGCGGGGCACTTCCCCGAACGCGAAGGAGAGGTCGAACTTGGCGATGTCCGCCGAGGTCGGCTGCGGTGCCAGGGTGAGGCCGGGCAGGTCCAGCCGGGCCTCCTCGTTGTTCTCCAGGCTGATCGCCACCTGGAACAGCGGGTTGCGGCCGAGCACCCGCGGCGGATTGAGCTCCTCGACCAGCCGTTCGAAGGGCACGTCCTGGTTGCTGAACGCGGCCAGGTCGGCCGCGCGCACCCGGTCCACCAGTTCCCGGAAGCCGGGGGCACCGCTCAGGTCGGTGCGCAGCACCAGGGTGTTGACGAAGAAGCCGACCAGATCGTCGAGGGCCTCGTCGCCGCGGCCCGCCACGACGGTGCCGACCGGGATGTCGGTGCCGGCGCCGAGCCGGTGGAGCAGGGCCGCGACGGCGGCGTGCAGCACCATGAACAGGCTCGCGCCGCTCTCCGACGCCAGCCGGTGCACGCCCTCGGCCACCTCGTCGGGCAGTACCAGCGGCACACGGCCGCCGTGGCCGGCCGCGTCCGCCGGGCGGGGCCGGGCCGCCGGGAGCTCCAGTTCCTCGGGGAGTCCGGCCAGCGCGGTGCGCCAGTGCCGCAGCTGCCGGCCGAACGGGCTGTCCGGGTCGCCCTCGTCGCCGAGGACCCGGCGCTGCCACAGCGCGTAGTCGGCGTACTGCACGGGAAGCGGTACGAACTCGGGGGCGCGTCCCGCCCGTCGGGCGGCGTACGCGGTGCCGAGGTCGCGGGCGAGCGGTGCCAGGGAGGAGCCGTCGGCCGCGATGTGCTGCAGCACGAGGTCGAGCACGTGCTCGCGCGGGGCGAGGCGCAGCAACCGGGCCCGCAGCGGCAGGCCGGCGGCCAGGTCGAAGGCGTACGCGGCCGACTCGGCCAGCACATCGCCCAGTTCCCCCTCGGTGACCGCGCGGGTCTCCAGGGCGGGGACGGCCTCGCCGGCGTCGAGCACCCGCTGGTGGGGCGTGCCGCCCTCGGCGGGGAAGACGGTGCGCAGCGTCTCGTGGCGCTCCACCACGTCGCTCAGGGCCGCCTGGAGGGCAGGCGTGTCCAGGTCGCCGAGCAGCCGGACGGCCAGCTGGATGTTGTAGGAGCCGGCCGTCTCCTCCACCGAGTCGATGAACCACAGCCGGCGCTGCTGGTGGGAGAGCGGCACACGGGCCGGTCGTTCGGCCGGGGCGAGGCGCAGCCGGGCGGTCTCGGCCTCACCGAGCCGGGTGGCGAGCGCGGCGACGGTCGGCGCCTCGAACACGGCCCGTACCGGCGCCTCGGCGCCCAGCGCGCCGCGGATCCGGTTGACCAGCCGGGTGGCCAGCAGGGAGTGTCCGCCCAGGTCGAAGAAGCTGTCGTCGATGCCGACCTCGGGCACCCCGAGGACGTCGGCGAACAGGGCGCACAGCGTCTCCTCCCGTTCGTCGCGCGGAGCGCGGCGCTCCGCCCAGCCGCCGAGCTCCGGGGCGGGCAGGGCCCTGCGGTCCAGCTTGCCGTTGGCGGTCAGCGGCAGCGCGTCCAGGAGCCGCAGCGACGACGGCACCATGTAGTCCGGGAGTTCCGCGGCGAGGTACTCCTTCAGTTCCCCCGGCTCCACGGGGGCCGCCGCGACGACGTACCCGGCCAGGCGCTTGTCACCGGGCCGGTCCTCGCGGACGACGACGGCGGCCTGGGCCACGGCCGGGTGGCGGCCGAGGCGGTCCTCGATCTCGCCGAGTTCGATGCGGAAGCCGCGCAGCTTGACCTGCTCGTCGACGCGGCCCGCGAACTCCACGACGCCCTCACCGGTCCAGCGGGCCAGGTCTCCGGTGCGGTACAGCCGGGAGCCGGCCGGACCGAACGGGTCGGCCACGAACCGCTCCGCGGTCGTACCCGGCCGGCCGGTGTAGCCGCGGGCGAGCCCCGCACCGCCTATGTACAACTCGCCGACGACTCCGACGGGGACCGGGCGCAGCGCGCCGTCCAGGACGTACGCGCGCATGTTGTCCAGCGGCCGTCCGATGGGTATCCGGGCGGGCACCGGGGCGTCGGCGGCCAGCGTGTGGGACAGCGCGAACGTGGTGGACTCGGTGGGGCCGTAGCCGTCCACGACGACGGTGTCCGGGCAGGCCTCGCGCACCCTGCGCACGGCGGCGGCCGGTACGGCGTCGCCGCCGGTCCACACCTCGCGCACGCCCGCCAGGCTGTGCGGTGCCTCCTCGGCGACCAGGCGGAACAGTCCGGCGGTGAGCCACAGGGCGGTGACGTCGTGGGCGGTGAGGAGTCGTCCGAGGCCGGCCACGTCGAGGTCCGCGGGCGGGGCGACGACGACCGTGCCGCCGTTCAGCAGCGGCACCCACAGTTCGTAGGTGGACGCGTCGAACGCCGTCGGCGAGTGCAGCAGCACCCGCTGGTGCGCGCCGCCCTGCCAGCGCCGGTCCACGGCCAGTTCGACGATGTCCCGATGGGTGATCGCCACGCCCTTGGGCACGCCGGTCGAGCCGGAGGTGTACATCACGTACGCCAGCTGCTCCGGCAGGACGGTGCGCCCCGGGGCGGTGCCCGGCGCGTCCTCGTGCGCGCCGGCCACGGTGACGCCGAGGCGGGCCGCCCGGTCCGCGAAGGCGGCGTCGGTGACCACGACGGGGGCGCCGGTGGCGGTGACGACCTGCTGCTGCCGGGCGAGCGGATCGCGTGCGCGCAGCGGCACGTACGCGCCGCCCGCCTTGAGGACGGCGAGCAGGGCCACGGGCAGGTCGGCGGAGCGCTCCATCAGCACGGCGACCGGGGTCTCGGGGCCGACACCGAGGCCGGCCAGCCGGCCGGCGAGCCGGTCGGAGCGTTCGTCCAGCTCCCGGTGGCTGAGCGTCACGTCGCCGAAGACGACGGCCGGGGCGTCGGGAGTGCGCTTCGCCCGGGCCCGCAGCAGTGCGGGCACGGCCTGCCCGGGCACGTCGGCCGCGGTGTCGTTCCACTCCACGAGCAGGGTGTGGCGCTCGGCCTCGGTCAGGGTCGCCAGGGAGTCGACGCTCCGGCCGGGGTCGTCGGCGAACGCCTCCAGCAGGCCGCGCAGCCGCTCGCCGAGGGCGCGGGCGGTGCCGTCGTCGAACAGGTCGGGCCGGTAGTCGATCCGCAGGGTGAGGGCCGTGCCGTTGTCCGAGGTGCCGAGCGCGAGCGGATAGTGGGTGCCGTCCTGGATGCGGGCGTCGACTATGCCGAGGTCCTCGGCGGTCTCCTCCAGGTTCTCCTTGTCGACGGGGTAGTTGCTGAACTCGGTGGAGGTGTCGAACAGTGCCTGGGTGCCGGTGATGCGCTGGATGTCGGTCAGGCCGAGGTACTTGTGCGGCAGCAGTCCGTACTGCTGCTCCTGCAGCCGGGTGACCACGTCGAGCAGCGAGTCGCCGCGCTCGATGCGCACCCGCACCGGCAGGGTGTTGATGAACAGGCCCACCATGGTCTCGACGCCGGGCAGTTCGGCGGGGCGGCCGTTGACGGTCTCGCCGAACAGGACGTCGTCGCGGCCGGTGAGCCCGGCCAGCAGCAGGCCCCAGGCGGCCTGGACGACGGTGTTCTTGGTGACGCCGTGGCGGCGGGCCGCGGTGGTGAGGCCGGCGGTCGCCCGCTGCGACAGGGTCAGTTCCCGGATGCGGGGGCGCAGCGGTTCGCGGGCCGGGTCGGCGGGCGCGACCAGGGTGGGCTCGTCCACGCCGGCCAGGGCGCTGCGCCAGGCCTCCTCGGCGGCGGCCCGGTCCTGTCCGGCGAGCCAGGCGAGGTACTCCTTGTACGGGGTCACGGGCGGCAGCGCCGCGACGTTGCCGCCGTTGCGGTAGAGCTCGAAGAGGTCACCGGTCAGGACGGGGCCCGACCAGCCGTCGAACAGGATGTGGTGGCTGGCCAGCAGCAGCCGGTGGGTCTCGGGGCCGGTGCGGACCAGGGTGAAGCGCAGCAGCGGCGGGGTGCGCGGGTCGAACCGCTCGGCGGGCGCCTCGGCGGTGATCCGTTCGAGTTCCCTCTCGCGCGTGCCGGGGTCGTGGGCACTGAGGTCCACCTCCCGCCAGGGCACCTCGACGTCGCGCGGGATGACCTGCAGGGACTGACCGGCGGCGCCGGGGCGGAAGGCCGCGCGCAGGTTGTCGTGCCGGCGCAGCAACGCGCCGGCGGCGTCCCGCAGGCGGGCGGGGTCCAGGGGGCCGCGCAGGTCGAAGGCGAACAGCGTGGTGTAGATGTCGGCGCCGCGCTCGTCGTAGAGCCCGTGGAAGAGCAGACCCTCCTGGAGCGGGGAGAGCGGCAGGACGTCGGTCAGGCCGTCGGTGGCCGCTTCCAGGCGGTCGATCTCGTCCTGGTCGACGGTGACCAGGCTCAGGTCGGAGGGGCTCAGGCCGCCCGTGCCGGTGGCCGATTCGGCGTGGTCGACCAGCGCGCGCAGCGCCCTGAACCAGCTCTCGGCGAGGTCGCGCACGTCGTCGTCGGAGAACAGCTCCCCGGCCCAGATCCAGGTGGCGGTCAGGCGGGGGCCGTCGGAGTGGGTGACGGCGGTGGCGGTGAGGTCGAGGGCGTGCGGCAGGGCCATGGCGGCCTCGGCGACGCCGGACAGGTCGCGGTCGACCTCGGCCTCGGTGCTGTCGGGTTCCCCGGCGGTGCCGAGGCGGCCGAGGTAGTTGAACCCGATCTGGGGCTGCGGGTAGCGGGCGAGGACCTGGGTGGTCTGCGGGTTGAGGTGGCGCAGCAGGCCGTAGCCCATGCCGTTGTCGGGCAGGGCGCGCAGCTGTTCCTTGATCCGCTTCAGGGCCGTGCCCGCCGCCGGTCCGCCCGACCACAGCTCCTCGCCGGGGAGCGGGCCCGCGTCGAGGCGCAGCGGGTGCAGGCTGGTGAACCAGCCGACGGTGCGGGACAGGTCCACTCCGTCGGTGATCTCCTCGCGGCCGTGGCCCTCCAGGTCGATCAGGACGTCGGTGCCGGTGCCCCGGCCGGTGCGCTGCCGCCAGTCGGCGACGGCGACGGCGAGCGCCGTCAGCAGTACGTCGTTGATGCCGGCGTGGAAGCGTGCCGGGACGGGCCCGAGGAGCGGCCGGGTGTACTCGGCGGGCAGGCGGAGGGTCAGCCGCGCGGCGGTGCCGAAGGTGTCCCGCGCCGGGTCCAGCGGGCGGGGTGTCAGCATCGGGTCGGGGCCGTCCAGGACGTTCCGCCACAGAGTCAGTTCGCTCATCCGCTCCGGCTGCGCGGCCAGTTCCGTCAGGCGCCGGGCCCAGCTGCGCAAGGAGGTCCCGACGGGCTCGAGGGTGACGCCGCGGCCGGCCGCCACCGCCTCCAGGGCGGCCTCCAGGTCGGGCAGCAGGATGCGCCAGGACACGCCGTCGACGGCCAGGTGGTGGACCACGAGGGTGAGGGTGCCGGGGGCGTCGGTGCCCGCGTCGAACCAGACGCAGCGCACCATCGCGCCGGCCTCGGGGTCGAGCCGCGCCTGGGCCGCGGTGGTCTCCGCGACGGCGCGGGCGTCGAGTTCGTCCTCGTCGAGGCCGGCGGCGAGCAGGGCCGCGGCGTCGACCCGGTGGACGCAGTCCTCGGCGCGTACGGTGCCGGGCGGGGCGATCTCGAGGGACCACCCGAAGTCGGCGCCGAGCCGGGACAGGGTCATGCGCAACGCGTCGTGGTGGTCGAGCACGGCCTGCAGGGCGGCGGTGAGGGTGGCGGCGTCCGTGCCCTGCGGGACGGGCATGGACATGGTCTGGTTGAAGCGGTCGATGGAGCCGCCGCGTTCCCGGATCCAGTGGATGATCGGGGTGAGCGGCACGTCACCGACCCCGTCGGAGGGCTCGGCGGGTTCCGCCGCGGGTTCCTCCTCACGGCCCAGCAGCAGTTCCGCGAGGGCCTGCGGGGTGCGGTGGACGAACACGTCGCGCGGGCTGAAGGCGAGCCCGGCGCTGCGGGCGCGGCTGACCAGCTGGATCGAGCTGATGCTGTCGCCGCCGGCGGCGAAGAAGCTCTCCGCCACGTCGATCCGTTCGACCCCGAGGACCTCCGCGAACAGCCTGCACAGCGTCGCCTCGGTGTCGTTGAGCGGTTCGCGGGTGAGTGCGGCGGGAGCGGCGGCCTCCGGTTCGGGCAGGGCCTTGCGGTCGAGCTTGCCGTTGACGGTCAGCGGCAGCGCGTCGAGCGGGATGCACAGGGCGGGCACCATGTGCGCCGGGAGCGCGGCGGCGACATGCTCGGTCAGCGCCTGCGGGTCGGGCGTCCGGCCGTCCGCGCCGACGACGTAGGCGATCAGGCGCTTGACCGCGGGCTGCGTCTCGTGGACGACGACCACGGCTCGGTCCACGTCGGGGTGGCGGGCCAGGACCGTCTGGATCTCACCGAGTTCGATGCGTACGCCGCGGATCTTGACCTGCTGGTCGTCGCGGCCGACGAAGTCGAGCGTACCGTCGGCACGGCGGCGCACCATGTCCCCGGTCCGGTACATGCGCGCGCCGGACGGGCCGAACGGGTCGGCGACGAACCGCTCGGCGGTGAGCGCGGCCCGGCGCAGATAGCCGCGGGCCAGCGCGCCTCCGGACAGGTACAGCTCACCGGCGGTGCCCGGCGGTACCAGCCGCAGCGAGGCGTCCAGCACGTAGGCGCGGCTGCCGGGCACCGGCCGGCCGATGGGCGGTGTGCCGTGGCCGGGGGCGAGCGGCTCGGACAGGGTGGTGGCCACGGTCGCCTCGGTGGGTCCGTAGGCCACGACGAAGCGCCGGCCGGGGCTCCACCGGTCCACGAGGTCGGTGGGCACGGTGTCGCCGCCGACGGCGAGGCTGCGCAGTCCGGGCAGGGCCTGCGGCGAGAGGGTGGCGAGGACGGCCGGCTGGATCTGCAGGTGGGTCACCCCGCGGTCGGCCAGGATGCCGGCCAGCGGATCGCCGGCCAGCGGGCCCGGCTCGGGCACCACGAGGGCGGCACCGGCGAGCAGGGTCATGCACAACTCCATCACCGAGGCGTCGAAGCTCGCCGAGGCGTACTGCAGGACCCGGCTGTCCGGGGTGACGTCGAACCGCTCGTGCTCGGCGGCGGCGAAGTCGGCGAGCCCGCGGTGGGTGACGACCACGCCCTTGGGCACGCCGGTGGAGCCGGACGTGTAGATGACGTACGCCGGGTGGTCCACGCGCAGTGGCGCCACGCGGTCGGCGTCGGTGACGGCGGTGCCGGGCAGGCCGTCCAGCCGTGCGGCGACGTCCGCGTCGTCGAGGACGGTGATGTGCGGGACGGCCCCTTCGGGCACGGCGGCACGGTGGGCCGCGGTGGTCAGGACCGCGCCGGGCCCGGCGTCGCGGAACATGAACGCGATGCGGTCGGCCGGGTATTCGGGGTCCACGGGCAGGTAGGCGGCGCCGGACTTGAGCACGGCGAGCTGGGCGACCACGGATTCCACGGACCGGCCGAGGACCAGCGCCACGGTCTGCTCCGGGCCGGCGCCCTGCGCCACGAGCAGCCGCGCCAGGCGGTTGGCGCGTTCGTCCAGTTCCGCGTATCCGAGCCGGAGGCCGGGGGCGTCCACGGCGAGGGCGTCGGGGTGGGCGGCGACCCGGGCGGCGAACAGCTCGGGGAACGTGGCGGGGTGCGCCGGGGCGTCCCCCGACGTTCCCGGTGCGGTCATGACGGCGCGTTCGGCCGCGGAGACCAGCTCCAGGCCGGCGAGCGGGCGGGCGGGGTCGGCGACGAAGGCCCGGAGCAGCCGCAGCACGCGGTCCGCGACGGCCTCCACGTCGGCGTGGGCGAACAGGTCGGGCCGGTACTGCCACGTCATGCTCATCCGGGTGCCGCGCAGGGCGACGCCCAGCGCCAGCGGGTAGTGCATGGCGTCGTGCACCTGGGCGTCGACCACGCCGAGTTCCTGCGCGGAGGTCTCCAGGGCCTCGAAGTCGACGGGGTAGTTCTCGAAGACGAGCACGGTGTCGAAGAGTTCGCCGAGGCCGGCGAGCCGCTGCACCTCGGCGAGCCCCAGGTGCTGGTGGGCGAGCAGGCCCGCCTGCTGGGTCTGGACCCGCCGCAGCAGGGTGAGCAGCGTGTCGTCGCGGCGTGCGGCGACCCGCACCGGCAACGTGTTGATGAACAGGCCGATCATCTTCTCCACGCCGGGCAGCTCCGGCGGGCGGCCGGAGACGGTGGCGCCGAACACGACGTCCTCGCGGCCGGTGAGCGCGCCGAGCACCATGCTCCACGCGCCCTGCACCAGGGTGTTGACCGTCAGCCCGTGCTCGCGGGCGCGGGCCACGAGGTCCGCCGCGAAGGACTCGGGCAGCTCCGTCTGCAGCCGCTCGGGGGCGACGGGGTCGCGGTCCTGGGCCTCGGCCGCGAGCAGGGTCGGCTCGTCGAGGCCGGCCAGGGCGGAGCGCCAGGCCTCCTCGGAGGCCTCGCGGTCCTGGGCGGCGAGCCAGGCGAGATAGTCCTTGTACGGCACCGGCCGGGGCAGCCCGGCGGGGTCCCCGCCGCGTCCGTACAGCTCGAACAGCTCACTCACCAGCAGCGGCAGGGACCAGCCGTCCAGCGCGATGTGATGGACGGTCAGGACGAACGTGTGCCGCTGTTCGCCGAGCCGGACCAGGGTGCAGCGCAGCAGGGGCGGGCTGCCGAGGTCGAAGCGGCGTCCGCGGTCGGCGGAGAGCACCCGCGCCAGCTCCTCGTCCTGGGCGGCGCCGGACAGGTGGCTCAGGTCGGCCTCCGCCCACGGCAGTTCCGCCTCGGCCGGGACGACCTGGAGGGGTTCTCCACAGGCACCGCTGACGAAGCAGGCCCGGAGGTTGTCGTGGCGGCGCAGCAGGATCTCGGCCGAGTGCCGCAGCACGGCGGTGTCCACCGGTCCGTCCAGGGCGAGCGCCGACTGGATGGTGTAGACGTCGGAGACCGTGTCGTCGTAGAGGCCGTGGAAGTGCAGTCCGCGCTGGAGCGGCGACAGCGGCAGGACGTCGGCGAGGCCGCCGGGTGCGGCGGACAGCCGGTCGATCTCGTCCTGGGTGACGGTGACCAGGGGCAGGTCGGACGGGGTGAGGCCGCCCGCTCCGGGCTGGGCGGCGTGTGCGCCGAGGGCCTCGAGCGCCGCGAACCACAGCCGGGCGATCTCCCGGACCTCGTCCTCGGTCAGCAGCTCGCCGGACCAGGTCCAGGAGGCGGTCAGCCGGGGGCCCTCGGGGTGGTCGACGGTGGCGGCGTTGAGCTCGAGGGTGTAGCCGAGCGGCATTCCGTCGTCGCCGGCGCCGGTGAGGTCGCGCACGCGCACGGTGTCCGCGGCGGCCTGTTCGGCGGGGTCGGCGGTGCCCATGCGGCCGAGGTAGTTGAAGCCGATCTGCGGCTCGGGCCGGCCGGCCAGCTCGGCGGCGGTGTCGGAATTGAGGTGGCGCAGCAGACCGTAGCCGATGCCCTTGTCGGGGACGGCCCGCAGCTGCTCCTTGACCGTCTTGAACGCCGCGCCGAGGGCGGGGCCGCCACGGAACAGTTCCTCGGTGTCGTGTGCGCCGGGGTCGACGGCGACCGGGTAGAGGCTGGTGAACCAGCCGACCGTGCGGGACAGGTCGGCGCCCGGCACGATCTCCTCACGGCCGTGTCCCTCCAGACCGACGAGGACGGCGCTGCCGTCACCGCGGCCCCGCTCCCGCCGCCAGCGGGCGACCGCCAGCGCCAGCGCGGTGAGCATGGCCGCCTCGGGACCCGCGTGGAACAGCGCGGGCACCGGGCCGAGCAGCGCCTCGGTGGCAGCGGCGGGCAGGGCCGCCGTGAGCCGGCGGGCCACGCCCAGGGTGTCGCGGGCGGGATCGGTGCGCCGGTCGGCGAGCAGCGGGTCGTCGGTGTCCAGCACGGCGCGCCACAGGTCGAGCTCGGCGGTACGACGCTCGCTCAGCGCCTCCTGCCGCAGCTCCCGCGCCCAGCGCCGGAAGGAGGTGCCCACCGTTTCGAGGCGGACGGGGGTGCCGGCGCGTGCGGCGTCGAGTGCCGCTCGGAGGTCCGGCAGCAGGATGCGCCAGGACACGCCGTCCACGGCGAGATGGTGCACGACGAGGGCGAGCCGGCCCTCCGTGGCCGGACCGGCGTCGAACCAGACGGCCTGCACCATACGGGCCTCGGCCGGCGCCAGCCGCGCCGTGGCGGCCCGGACCTGCGCCGCCTCGTCGTCCTCGTCGGCGGGGACGTGCCGGTGGACGCAGATCTCGGCGCGGACCGCGCCCCGCTCGGCGACCTCCAGGCTCCAGTGGCCGTCCGGGGTCCGGCCGAGCCTGAGGCGCAGCGCGTCGTGGTGGTCGAGCAGGGCCTGCACGGCGGCCCGTACGTGCGCCTCGTCGAGGCCCGCCGGCACGGGCACGGTCATGGTCTGGTTGAACGCGTCGACCGGACCGCCCAGGCTCTCCTGCCAGTGCATGATCGGGGTGAGCGGCACCGGGCCGATGCCGTCGTCCGGGCCGTGCTCCGGCGCGGCCTGGGCCGCGCCGGCCGTCGGGGCCAGCGCGGCGAGCCGGGCGACCGTGCGGTGCTCGAAGATCTCCCGCAGGCTGAGGGCGATGCCCTCCTTGCGGGCGCGGTGGGCCAACTGGATGGAGCTGATGGAGTCTCCGCCGCGCTCGAAGAAGCTGTCGTGCACGGAGACCGACTCGACGCCCAGCACCTCGGCGAACAGCCGGCACAGCAGCGCTTCGCGTTCCCCGTCGGCGCCGCCCGCCGGTGCCGCCTGCGCGGCCGGCTCGGGGGCGGCGGACCCGGTCCGTCCCGCGTGCAGCAGCCGTGCGCGGTCGGCGGCGGTGAACGTGCCGACGGTGCCCACCGGCCGGTGGGGGTCGGTGGCGAAGGCGGTCAGTACGGCGAGCAGCCGGTCCAGGATCTCGCGTCCGGCGTCCTCGCTGAACAGGTCGGGGCGGTGGTCGAGGCGCACGGTCATACGGTCGCCGCGGACGGTGCCCTCCAGGTTGAGGGCGTAGTGCGTGGCGTCCCGGGTCGTGGCGGCGACGGCACCGATGCCCTCGGCGGAGTCCTGCAGCGAGTCGGTGTCGACAGGGTAGTTGGCGAAGATGGTGATGGCGTCGAACAGCGGGCCGGCGCCGAGCAGCTGCTGGATCTCGGGGAGCCCCAGGTGCTTGTGGGCGAGCAGGTCCGCCTGACCGTCCTGCAGCGCACGCACCTGCTCGCCGAGGGTGAGGGCGGGGTCCAGGCGCAGCCGCACGGGCAGCGTGTTGATGAACAGGCCGATCATCTTCTCCACGCCGGGCAGCTCCGGCGGGCGACCGGAGACGGTCTCGCCGAACACGACGTCGTCGCGGCCGGTCAGCCCGCCCAGGACCAGGCCCCAGGCGGTCTGGAACACGCTGTTGAGGGTGAGTCCGAGCGAGCGGGCCCGCTCCGTCAGGCGCGTGGTCAGGTCGGGGCCGACGTCCTTGATCAGGGTCACCGGCAGGGCGGCGCCCGCTCCGGCCCCGGCCACGAGCGTGGGCTCGGCCCCGTCGAGCGCCTGCTTCCAGGCGAGTTCGGCGGCGCCCCGGTCCTGCCGGGCGAGCCAGCCCAGGTAGTCCTTGTACGGCACGACCGGCGGCAGGGCGGAGGTGTCCCCGCCGGCCGTGTACAGCGCCATCAGCTCGCCGAGTACCAGCGGCATGGACCAGCCGTCCAGCAGGATGTGGTGGGCCGTGAGGACGAACCGGTACTCCTGCTGCGCCAGCTTGACCAGGGAGAACCGCAGCGGGGGGCGGGTGAGGTCGAAGCGGCGGGTGCGGTCGGCGTCCAGCAGGCGCCGCAGTGCCTCCTCCCGCTCCTGGCCGGGCAGTCCGCTCAGGTCGGTCTCGGACCAGTCGGGGTCCGCGTCGCGCAGGACGACCTGTACCGGCTCGCCGCTCTTGCGGTTGCGGAACGAGGCGCGCAGGTTGTCGTGCCGGCCGAGGACGGCCGTCACGGCGGCCCGCAGGGCGGTGGTGTCCAGGTCGCGTCGCAGGTCGAGCGCCATCTGGATGACGTAGACGTCATCACCCCGCGTCCCGTCCCGGTCCCCGTCCTCGTAGAGGGCGTGGAAGAGCATGCCCTTCTGGAGCGGGGACAGCGGCCAGATGTCGACGAATCCAGGCTTCGTCACCGTGCTGTTTCCTTCCATCAGCTCAGATCACTCTCGAATTCATCGATCTCGTCCTGCGACAGTTGCAGCAGGTCCACGTCGGACGGGGTGAGGCCGCCGGCCTCGGGGCGCTCGGCGCACTGCGCGAGCGCCGTCAGTTCCAGGAACCACAGGTCCGCCAGCTCGCCGATCTCCTGTTCGGTGAACAGGGCGCCGGGCCAGGACCAGATGGCGACGAGGTGCACCCCGTCGGGGCGGTCCTGGGCGACCGCGCTCAGTCCCAGGGCGTGGGTGAGGGGCCGCTGCTCGTGCCCGCCGCTGCCGAGGGTCTCGGTGGCCTCCGGCGGCGCGGCCCAGTCCTCGGCGCGTTCGGCGGCCGTGCCGGCCGCTTCGAACCGGCCGAGGTAGTTGAAGCCGATCTGCGGCTCGGGCCGGCCGGCCAGTCGAGGGGCGGTGTCGGGGTTGAGGTGGCGCAGCAGGCCGTAGCCGATGCCCTTGTCGGGGATGGCCCGCAGCTGCTCCTTGACCGTCTTGAGGGCGGCGCCGGGCTCGGTGCCGGGCGTGCCGGGGTCGACGGCGACCGGGTAGAGGCTGGTGAACCAGCCGACCGTGCGGGACAGGTCGGCGCCCGGCACGATCTCCTCACGGCCGTGTCCCTCCAGACCGACGAGGACGGCGCTGCCGTCACCGCGGCCCCGCTCCCGCCGCCAGCGGGCGACCGCCAGCGCCAGGCCGGTGAGCAGCACTTCGTCGACCGCGGCGCGGAAGGCCGCGGGCACCGCACCGAGCAGGGGGGCGGCGGCCTCGGGAGGCAGGCTGACGGTCAGTCGCCGGGCGGTGCGGGCGACGTCCGCCGCGGCGTCGAGGGGCCGCCGCCCGAGCTGCGGGTCGGGGGTGTCCAGGATGCCGCCCCACAGGTCGAGTTCGGCGGTGCGGCGCTCGCTCAGGGCTTCCTTCTCGAGCTCGCCGGACCAGCGGCGGAACGACGTCCGCACCGGTTCCAGCCGGACCTCGCGGTCCCCGGCCACCGCGTCCCAGGCCGCCTTGAGGTCCTCCCGCAGCACCCGCCAGGACACGCCGTCCACGGCGAGGTGGTGCACGAGTACCAGCAGGCGTCCGGGCCGGCCGGGGCCCGCGTCGAACCAGACGGCGCGGACCATCCGGCCGTCGGCCGGCGAGAGGTCGCCCTGCACCCGGCTCTGGGCGTCGGCGACGACGCCGATCAGGTCCCCGGCGGCCACGCCGGTGACGTCGACGCGGTCGAGCAGCGCGGTGGCGTCGGCCGAGCCTCGCGGGGTGACCTCCAGGCGCGGGCCCGCGGGGCCGGCGACGGTGCGTGCGCGCAGGATGTCGTGGTGGTCGAGGACCGCCTGCAGGGTGGCCGCCAGCCGTCGCCGGTCCGCGTCGGCGGGGGCCTGGAGCAGGGCGGCCTGGTGGACCTCGTCGGTGGGGCCGCCCCGCTCGTACAGGTCGTGCATCACGGGGGTGAGGGCCAGTTCGCCGATGGCCTCCTCGGGGGCCTCGCCGGCCGCGGCGCCGTCGTCCTGCCGGGCGACGCGGGCCAGCGCGCGGACCGTCTTGTGCTTGAAGACGTCCCGCAGGCTGATCAGCAGGCCCGCGCTGCGGGCCCGGCCGGCCAGCTGGATGGAGACGATGCTGTCGCCGCCCAGCTCGAAGAAGTCGTCGTCCGCACCGACCTCGTCGACGCCCAGCAGTTCCGCGAACAGCCCGGTGAGGATCCGCTCACGCGTGGCGGGGCCGTCCGCGTCGGCCGGTTCCGGCACGCCGGCCCCAGGGGCGGTCCGCTCCCGCGCAGGCTGCCCAGCGATGCGAGCGCGGACGCCGGCCCACCAGCCGGGGAGCGGATCGTCCGCCGGACGCCAGGGCCCGGCCGGGTCCGCGGCGAGCGCCTCCAGGACGTCGCGCAGCCCGTCGGCGACGGCCTCGGCGTCGGCCTTGGTGAACAGGTCGGGCCGGTACCCGAAGCGGCAGTGCAGCAGGTCGCCGGCGAGGCCGGCGTCCAGGGTGAGGGGGTAGTGGGTGGCGTCGTCCATCACCAGGTCGACCGCCCGGACGCGGTCGTCGTCGCCGCCGAACCCGGCGCCGTCGGCCGGGATGTTCTGGAACACCAGCAGGGTGTCGAAGAGTTCGCCCTTGCCGGTCAGCCGCTGCAGATCTACCAGACGGATGTACTGGTGTGCGGTCAGGTCGAGCTGCTGTTCCCACAGCCGGGGCAGCACGGCCTCGGCGCTCTCCCCGGGCCTGAGACCCACCCGTACCGGAACGGTGTTGATGAACAGCCCCACCATGCGCTCGACGCCCGCGACCTCGGGCGGCCGGCCGGAGACGGTGGCGCCGAAGACGATGTCGGTGCGGCCGGTGAGCCGGGCCAGCAGCTGTCCCCAGGCGGCCTGCACGACCGTGTTCATGGTGGTGCCGTGCCGGGCGGCCAGTGCCGCGAGGCCGGCGATCAGTTCGCCGCCGAAGGTCACGGAGATCTTCTCGGTCGCCACCGCCGCCCGCTCCGGGTCCGCGGGTGCCAGCAGGGTCGGCTCGGCCGAGTCGTCCAGCACCCGGCGCCAGGCCCGCTCGGCGCCCGCGCGGTCCTGGCGGGCGAGCCAGGACAGGTAGTCGCGGTACGGCCGGACCTCGGGCAGACCCGCCGGGTCGCCCTCTGCCGCGTACAGCCGCATCAGCTCGTCGAGCAGGACCGGCGTGGACCAGCCGTCGAGCAGCAGGTGGTGCAGGGTCAGCACCAGCCGTGCCCGGCCGCCGCCGAGGCGGAGCAGCGCGCAGCGCAGCAGCGGGGGCCTGCCGATGTCGAACCGCTCCGTCCCGGCCTCGCGCATCGCCCGCTCCACGGCGTCCTCCCGTGCGGCCTCGTCGAGGTCGCCGAGGTCGGTCTCCGACCACGGCACGTCGACGTCCTCGGGGATGAACTGCACCGGTCGGCTGAGGCCTTGGTGGGCGAAGCCGGCGCGGAGGTTGGCGTGCCTGCGCAGCAGCGCCCCGACCGCGGCCCGCAGCACCGGGGTCTTCGGGTCGCCCTCCAGGTCGAGTCCGAACTGCACGGTGTACACGTCCGGTTCACGCTGGTCGTAGAGGGAGTGGAAGAGCAGCCCCTCCTGCAGCGGGGCCAGTGGCAGCACGTCGGCGAGGCGGTGTCCGTCGCGTTCGAGGACGTCGATGTCCTGCTGGACGAGGTCCACCAGGGGGAAGTCCGACGGGGAGCGGCCCCCCTCGTGGACGGCGGCGGTCTCACGGACCGCCTGCTGCCAGTCCGCGGCGAGTTCGGCGGCCTCGCCGTCCCCGAACAGCGCCTCGGGCCAGGACCAGACGGCCGTCAGGCGGGGGCCGTCCAGGCCGTCGTGGGACCAGGTCTCCACGTCGAGGACGTAGCGGGCCGGTGTGTCCGCGTCCTCGCCGCGGACGGGCCGGGCGGCTCCCGGTGCGTCGACCGGCACGGAGCCGTCGGCGAGCGGCTCGGCGCAGCCGTCCCGGTGTGCGACGCGCACCCACGGGGCGGGCAGCCCGGCCAGCAGGGGGACCGTCTGCGGGTTGAGGTACCGCAGCAGGCCGTATCCGGAGCCGTCGCCGGGGACGGCCGCGAGCTGTTCCTTGACCTGCTTGACCCGGGCCGCGGGTGCGGCGTCCGGCTCGCCGGCGCCGAGCAGCACCGGGTGGACACCGGTGAACGGGCCGACGGTACGGCCCGTGCCGCTCCGGGCGTCGCGGTCGTCCTGTTCGACGGCGACCAGGACACCCGCGTCCGCGGGCAGTCCGCGCCGGGTGCGCCACTGCGCGACCGCGGCCGTCAGCGCGCCGAGCAGCACTTCGCGCACCCCGGTGGCCAGCCCCTCGGGGACGGTGGTGAGCAGGGCCTTCGACTCGGCCGCGGAGAAGGTCATCTCCAGACGCCGGACCGTTCCCTCGGTGTCGCGGCGCTGGTCCGGCGCCGCCGCCACCGGGGCCACGGCCTGGGCGGCGAGCATGCCGGTCCAGGCTTCGAGCTCGTCGACGAGTTCCGGGACGGCGGCCCCCGCGGCGATCTGCTCGGCCCGGGTGCGGTAGGCGGTGGGAACCGGCGGCAGCTGGGGCGCCGCCCCGGTGCCGGCCGCCTGCCACGCGGTGCGCAGGTCGTCGAGGAGGATCCGCCAGGAGGCGGCGTCGGCGGCGAGGGTGTGCACCGCGAGGACCAGCCGGTGCTCACCGTCGGGTCCGCCGTCCAGCCACGCGGCCCGCAGCAGCACGCCGTCCTCGGGCGCCAGGGCGGACCGGGCGGCGTCCGTCTGCCGGGCGGTCTCGGCGGCGAGCGCGTCCGCGTCGGCCGCGGCCACGTCGACGCGGGTGAGCAGACCGGCCGCCGGTACGTCGCCGCGCGGCAGAACCTCCAGGCCCCACACCAGGTTGCCGGCGCGGCGGGTGAGCCGTTGCCGCAGGGCGTCGTGGTGGTCGATCAGTGCCTGCAGCACGGTGTGCAGCCGGGACTCGCCGGTGCCGGGCGGAAGGGCGAGCACGACGGTGGCCGCCGAGTGACCGGCGTGGCCGCCGCGTTCGCGCAGTGCGTGCACGGCGGGCAGCAACGGGACCTCGCCGGTCCCGGTGTCACCGGAGCCGTCCGGGCCGTCGGCCGACAGGAGGGCGGCCGGTCCGGTCGCGGCGGCGGCGAGTGCCTCGACGGTGCGGTGGCGCAGGACGTCCGCCGCGGTGAACTCCAGGCCCGCCTCGAGGGCCCGGCTGACCAGCTGGATGGACACGATGCTGTCGCCGCCGAGGTCGAAGAAGCTGTCGTCGATGTTCACCGACTCCACGCCGAGCAGGTCACCGATCAGTTCGCACAGCAGGGTCTCCTTGGCGTCGCGCGGGGCGCGGCCCTCGCCCCGGGAGGTGAAGTCCGGTTCCGGCAGCGCCGCGCGGTCGACCTTGCCGTTGGCGTTCAGCGGCAGGGCCTCCAGCAGGGTGTACGCCGCGGGGACCATGTACTCCGGGAGCCGTTCGGCGAGATGGGTGCGCAGCACCCGCGGGTCGGCGTCGGCACCGTCGGCGGCGACGACGTGTGCGACCAGTTGCTTGCGGCCGTCGTCGCCGTGGTGGACGGTCACGGCCGAGCGGGCGACGGACGGGTGGCCGTCCAGCGTGGCCTCGATCTCCCCGAGCTCGATGCGGAATCCGCGGATCTTGACCTGGTCGTCGGCGCGGCCGGCGAACCGCAGCTGCCCGTCGGCGTTCCAGGCCACCAGGTCGCCGGTGCGGTACAGGCGGGCTCCGGGCGCCCCGAACGGGTCGGCGACGAAGCGTTCCGAGGTGAGGGCGGGCCGGTCGAGGTAGCCGCGGGCGAGCCCGTCACCGGCGATGTACAGCTCGCCGGTCACACCGGCCGGCACGGGGCGCAGGAAGTCGTCGAGGACGTACACCCGCGTGTTCCACAGCGGGGCGCCGATCGGCGGCTGGACCGCGCCGGACTGGGGCGCGCTCATCGTCGCGCAGACGGTCACCTCGCTCGGGCCGTAGACGTTGAGCAGCCGGCGGCCCCGGGACCAGTGGGCCACCTGCTCGGGCGGGCAGGCCTCGCCGCCGACGGCGAGGGTGCGCAGGTGGGGCAGCGGGTCGCTCGGCAGGGTGGCCAGCACGCCGGCCGTGATCTGCAGGTGGGTCACCTCGTACTCGGTGAGCAGCTGGGCGAGTTCGTCACCGACCGGGGCGCGGTTGCCGTCGGGCAGGACCAGGGCGGCGCCGTTCAGCAGGGTCATCGCCAGGTCGGCGACGGACACGTCGAAGCTGGGCGACACGGCCTGCAGGATCCGGCTGTCCGCGTCGATGGCGAAGTTCTCCGCGTGGGCCCCGGCCATGCCCGCGACACCCCGGTGGGTGACGACGACGCCCTTGGGCCGGCCGGTCGACCCGGAGGTGTAGATGACGTAGGCGGGGTGGTCCGGGGCGAGCGGCCGCGTGCGGTCGGCGTCCGCCGGGTCGGTCGCCGAGGCGGCGGACACCGCCTCCCGGACGTCGGCGGCGTCGGCGCGCAGCACCGGCACCCCGGCGGGCAGCGCCTGGTCCGCGAGGGCCTCGCCGCTGGTGACGACCAGGGCGGGGCGCGCGTCCTCGGCGATGTAGGCGATGCGCTCGGCCGGATAGCCGGGGTCGACGGGCAGGTGGGCGGCGCCCGCCTTGAGCACGCCGAGGGTGACGGCGAGCCACTCCGCCGAGCGGGGCAGGGCGACCATGACCCGCTGTTCGGGGCCGGCACCGTGCCTGATGAGGTGGTGCGCCCAGCGGTTCGCCCGGGCGTTGAGGGCCGCGTAGGTGAGCCGCTCCTGTCCCGTGATCACGGCCGTGGCCCCGGGGGTGGCGGCGGCCTGCCGCTCGAACAGCTGCGGCAGGGTGGCCGCGGGCACCGCACGGGCGGTGTCGTTCCACTCGGTGAGCATGCGGTGCAGTTCGGCCTCGGGCAGCAGGTCGATCCGGCCGAGCGGGCGGTCCGGGTCCGCGGTGACCGCGCCGAGCAGTGCGGTGAAGCGGGACACCACGGACTCGACGGTGCCGCGGTCGAACAGGTCGGTGCGGTAGCTGACCAGTCCGCGCAGTCCGGCGGGGCCCCCGTCGGGGGTCCGTTCCTCGGTGAGTTCGATGCCCAGGTCGGTCTTGGCCGAGGTGAGTTCCACGGCCGCCGGCCGGACGGTGAGGCCGGGCAGCTCCAGGCGCGGGGCCGCGTTGTTCTGGAAGGCGAGGAACACCTGGAACAGGGGGGTGTGGGCGAGCGACCGGGCCTCGGCCCCGAGGTGGTCGACGAGCCGTTCGAAGGGCAGGTCCTGGTGGGCGTAGGCCGCCAGGTCGATGGCCCGCACGCGGCGCAGCAACTCGGCGAAGGTGGGGTCGCCGGAGGTGTCGGTGCGCAGCACGAGGGTGTTGACGAAGAAGCCGACGAGGTCCTCGAGGTCCGCGTCGGAGCGGCCGGCGACGGCGGTGCCGACGGGGATGTCGGTTCCGGAGCCGAGCCTGGTCAGCAGTGCCGCGAGCGCTGCCTGCGCCACCATGAACAGGCTGACCTGGTGGGTGCGGGCGAGTTCGGTGAGGCGGGCGTGCAGCGCGGGCTCGATCCGGAAGCCCACCGTGGCGCCGTCGCCGGTCATCTCGGCCGGCCGGGGCCGGTCGGTGGGCAGAGCGAGTTCTGCGGGCGCGCCGGCCAGGGCGTCGCGCCAGAAGGCGAGTTGGCGGGCGGCGAGGCTGTCGGCGTCCGTCTCGTCACCGAGCAGGTCGCGCTGCCAGAGGGTGTAGTCGGCGTACTGCACGGGCAGTGGCGCGAAGTCCGGTGCGCGGCCGGCCTGCCGGGCGGCGTACGCCCGGGAGAGGTCGCGGGCCAGCGGGGCGTTGGACCAGCCGTCGGACGCGATGTGGTGCAGGGTCAGGAGCAGACGGTGCTCGGTGTCGGAGACGACGAACAGAGTGGCGCGCAGCGGCGGTTCGGTGGCGAGGTCGAAGCCGCGGGCGGCCTCCTCGCGCAGCGCCGCGTCGAGCTCCTGCGGCCCGCACGTCACGACGCGCAGCGGCACGGGGGTGTCCGCGGCGTCGAGGACGGCCTGCCGCGGCCGGCCGCCGTCGTCCGGGAAGACGGTGCGCAGGGCCTCGTGGCGGGCCACCACGTCGGCGAGGGCCGCGCGCAGCGACGGTACGTCGAGGGCGCCGTCGAGCCGGATGGCGAGCGGGATGTTGTAGGCGCCGGACGGGCCGTGCAGCCGGCTGAGGAACCACAGCCGGCGCTGGGCGTACGACAGCGGGATTTCGGCGGTCCTCTCCCGGGCCGTGAGCTCGGGGCGCCGGTTGCCGGACGCGGTCAGCCGGGCGGCGAGCAGGGCCGGTGTCGGCGCCTCGAAGACGGCGCGCACGTCGACTTCGGAGCCGAAGGCGGAGCGGACCCGGCTGAGCAGCCGGACGGCGCTGAGCGAGTTGCCGCCGAGCTCGAAGAAGTGGTCGTCGGCGCCGGCCTCGGGGCGGTCCAGCACCTGGGCGAACAGGCCGCACAGGATCTCCTCCTGCGGGCTGCGCGGGGCGCGGGCGGCCGGGCCGGCGGCCGTCTCCGGTTCGGGCAGGGCCCTGCGGTCGAGCTTGCCGTTCGGGGTGAGCGGCAGCTCGTCGAGGAGGGCGACGGCGTCCGGGACCATGTAGTCGGGCAGGACCGCGGCGAGTTGCTCGCGCAGCGCGGTGGCGGTCGGTGCCGCCCCTGGCGCGGGCACGGCGTACGCCAGCAGCCGGGCTCCGTCGGCGGAGCCGGTGGTCACGACGGCCTGGGCGGCGACGCCGGGGAGGGCGGCGAGGGCGGCGGAGATCTCGCCGGTCTCGACCCGGTGGCCGCGGATCTTCACCTGGTCGTCGGCGCGGCCGGTGAACACCAGGTTCCCGTCGGGCAGCCGGTGGGCCACGTCTCCGGTGCGGTACATCCGTGAGCCGGCCGGGCCGTGGGGGTCGGCGGTGAAGCGCTCCGCGGTCAGGCCGGGGCGCCCGAGGTAGCCGCGGGCCAGGCAGGGCCCGGCGAGGTACAGCTCGCCGGGGACACCGGGCGGGACGGGCCTCAGCGCCCGGTCCAGGACGTAGGCGCGCACGTTGCCCTGGGGGCGGCCGATCGGGACCGGGCCGGGGGCGAGTTCGGTGCCGGGGTCGATGCGGTACTCGGTGACGTTGACGGTCGCCTCGGTGGGGCCGTAGACGTTCCACACGGTGGCGTCGGGGTGGCGGTTCCGCCAGGCGGTCAGCGACTCGCCGAGCAGGGCCTCGCCGCCCAGGAGGAGTTCACCGGACGGCGAGTACTCCTCGGGGAGGGCGCCGAGCAGCGGCAGGTGGCTGGGGGTCGCCTTCATGAAGGCGACCGGGGTGCGCCGGAGCCGCCCGGCGGTCGCCGGGTCCTCCTCCAGGGCGGCCATGAGTACGGTGCCGCCGACCGTGAGGGGCGTGAACAGGGCGGTGACCGTCAGGTCGAAGGCGACCGGCGAGTGCAGCAGCGCGAGGCCGGCGGCACCCCGGTAGGCGTTCCCCGCCCAGGTGAGGTAGTCCGCGACGGAGCGGTGCGTGACGACGACGCCCTTGGGGCGCCCGGTGGAGCCGGAGGTGTAGATGACGTACGCCGGGTGGTCGGCGGTGAGCGGGGCGCGCCGGTCGGCGTTCACGAGGGCGGTGGCCGGGTGGGCGTCCGCGCGCCGGGCCGTCTCCGGATCGTCGACGACGAGTGTGCGCACGTCGTGGTCCGCGAGTACGGCGGCCGTCGCCCGGTCGGTGAGCGCCAGTCCCGGGCGGGCGTCGGCGAGCAGGTACCCGATGCGCTCGGCCGGGTGTGCGGGGTCGACGGGCACGTAGGCGGCACCGGACTTGAGGACCGCGAGCAGCGCCACGGCCAGGTCCGCCGACCGTCGCAGGGCGACGGCGACGAGCTGCTCGGGTCCGGCCCCCTCGGCGGTCAGCGTCCGCGCGAGACGGTTGGCGCGTGCGTCGAGCTGGGCGTAGGTGAGTTCGGTGGTGGCGTCGGCGACGGCGACGGCGTCGGGGGTGCGGGCGGCCTGGGCCTCGATCAGCTCGGGGACGAGGGTCGCGGCGGCGGCCACGGCGGGGCCGGCGGAGCCGGTGGTCAGCTGCCGGGTCTCCTCGTCGTCCAGCAGCCGGAGCCGGCCGACGGGGGTGTCGGGCGCGGTGACGACGGCCTCCAGGACGCGGCGCAGCTGACGGGTCGCGGACCGTACCAGGTCCTCGTCGAGCAGGTCGCCGCGGTAGTACCAGTTGATGACCATGCGCCGGTCGTCCTGCATCACGACCATGCCCAGCGGGTAGTGGTTGTCGCCCTTGGTGTCGACGTCGGACAGGGTGAGCCCGTGCACGGTCCGCCCGGTGCCGTCGTCGGCGGGGAAGTTCTCGAAGACGACGGCGGTGTCGAAGAGGGTGCCGAGGCCGGTCAGGCGCTGGAGGTCGGCCAGGCCCAGGTAGTGGTGGCCGAGGAGTTCCACGCGCTGCGCCTGGACGCGGGTGAGCGTCTCGGCGAGCGAGAGGGCCGGGTCGACGCGGACGCGTACCGGCACGGTGTTGCTGAACAGACCGACCATGGACTCCACGCCCGGAAGCTCCGGCGGGCGGCCGGAGACGGTCTCTCCGAAGAGCACGTCGCCGCGGCCGGTGAGGCCGGCCAGCACCAGGCCCCAGGCGCCCTGCACCACGGCGTTCATGGTGAGGCCGTGGGTTCTGGCCGCCGCGGTCAGGGCGGCCGTGAGGCCGGCCGGCAGTTCGTCCACGATCCGGCCGGGCAGGGCGGCGGCGTGCCCGGCCGCCTGCGGAGCGACGAGCGTCGGCTCCTCGACGCCGGCGAGCGCCGCCCGCCAGGCGTCCTGTGCGGCGTCGCGGTCCTGCCGCGCGAGCCAGGCGAGGTACTCCCGGTACGGGACGACGGGCGGCAGTGCCTGGGCGTCGCCGCGCTGCCCGTACAGCGCGAACAGCTCACCGGCGAGCACCGGTGCCGACCAGCCGTCGAGCAGCAGGTGGTGGGCGGCGAACAGCAGCCGGTGGCGGTCCGGGCCGAGCCTGATGAGGGTGAAGCGCAGCAGCGGCGGCTGCTCGGGGTCGAAGCGACGGGACCGCTCGGCGGCCAGCAGCCTGTCGAGTTCGGCCTGCTGGGCCTCTTCACCGAGGCCGCTGAGGTCGATGTCGTGCCAGGGGGTGCCGGCCTCGGCCGGGATCAGCTGCACGGGCGTGCCGTCGGCGGTGCGGTGGAAGCAGGCGCGCAGGCTGGCGTGGCGGGCGAGCAGCCCGGCGACGGCACCGCGCAGTGCCCCGGTGTCCAGTTCGCCGCGCACGTCGACGGCGAGCCGGGTGATGTAGACGTCCTCGGCGTCCTGGTCGTACTCGGTGTGGAAGAGCAGGCCCTCCTGCAGCGGGGAGAGCGGCAGGATGTCGGTCAGTCGCGGCCGGGCCCGCTCCAGGCGGTCGATCTCGTTCTGGTCGAGGGCGACCAGCGGCAGGTCGGAGGGGACCAGGCCGCCGGTGTCCTCGGGCCGTTCGGCGCGCGCGACGAGGGCGCTCAGGGCGTCGAACCAGCCGGTGGCTAGGTCACGCACGTCCTCCTCGGTGAGCAGGCCGCCGGGCCAGGTCCAGGTGGCCGTCAGCCGCGGGCCGTCGGCGTGGGTCTCGGTGACCGCGTTGGCGGTCAGGGTGTACGGCAGCGGCGTGCCGGGGTCCGCGCCGCCGCCCAGGCCGCTGTCCTGCCCGTCGCCGGCGGTGTCGCCGGACTCGCCGATGCGGCCGAGGTAGTTGAAGCCGATCTGCGGCTCGGCGAACCGGGCCAGGGCGGCCGCGGTGCGCGGGTTGAGGTGGCGCAGCAGGCCGAAGCCGATGCCGTTGTCGGGGATGGCCCGCAGCTGTTCCTTGACGGCCTTGAGCGCGCGGGACGCCGCGGGACCCTCGGCGGCGAGGGCGGAGGCGGTGACCGGTCCCGGGTCGAGACGCACCGGGTAGAGACTGGTGAACCAGCCGACGGTGCGCGACAGGTCGGCCCCGTCGAGGATGTCCTCGCGGCCGTGGCCCTCGAGCCCGATCAGCACCGACGAGGTGTCGCCGCGGCCCTGCCGGCGCCGCCAGTCGGCGACGGCGAGCGCGAGGGCGGTCAGCAGGACGTCGTTGATCTGTGCGTGGAAGGCTGCCGGGACCCGGCCGAGAAGCGGCTCGGTGACGTCGGCGGGCAGGCGCAGGGTGAGGTGCCCGGCGCCGGCGAGGGTGTCGGCCTCCGGGTCGAGGGGGCGGTCGGTGAGCAGCGGGTCGGGCGCGGAGAGGACGGAACGCCACAGGGAGAGTTCGCGGATGCGGTCGGGTTCGCCGGCGGCCGCGGTCAGGTGCTGTGCCCAGCGCCGGAAGGAGGTGCCGACGGGCTCCGGTGCGAAGGCGGTGCCCCGGACGGCCGCGTCGAGTGCGGCGGAGAGGTCCGGCAGCAGGATGCGCCACGAGACGCCGTCCACGCACAGGTGGTGGACGACGAGCAGCAGGCGGCCGGGCCGGTCGGCACCGGCGTCGAACCAGACGGCCTGCACCGTCCGGCCCTCCTCGGGAGCGAGCCGGTCCTGGGCGGCGGCGAACTCCCGCTCGTTGACGGCCCGCACGGCGTCCGCCGCGAGGCCGGCGACGTCGACCCGGTGCAGGGCCCCGGCGGCCGCGACGGTGCCGGGCGGGGTGATCTCCAGTGTCCACTCGTCGATGTCCTCGATGCGGGTCAGCCGCAGCCGCAGCGCGTCGTGGTGGTCGAGGAGGGTCTGCAGGGCGGTGGTGACCCGGGCGGTGTCCAGACCGGCGGGCACCGTCACGGGCATGGCCTGGCTGAACCGGGCGGCGGGGCCGCTGTGTTCGCGGAACCAGTGGATGATCGGTGTCAGCGGGACCCCGCCCACGCCGTCGGACGGGGCGGCACGGCGCGGGGCGGCGCCCTCCTGGGCGACCTCGGCGAGCGCCTCGACGGTGCGGTGGGTGAACACGTCGCGGGGGGTGAGGCGCAGTCCGGCCTTGCGGGCCCGGCTGATCAGCTGGATGGAGCCGATGCTGTCACCGCCGAGCTCGAAGAAGCTCTGGTCGGCGCCGGCCTTCTCCAGTCCGAGCACCTCGGCGAAGATCCCGCACAGCAGTTCCTCGCGCTCGGTGGCCGGGGCCCGGCCCGCGCCGGGGGCGGGCTGCGGGGCGGGCAGCGCCTTGCGGTCGAGCTTGCCGTTGGCGGTCAGCGGCAGCGTGTCGAGGGTGACGACGACGGACGGCACCATGTACTCGGGCAGCAGTTCGCCGACGTGGGTGCGCAGCGTGCCGGCGTCGGCGTCGCCCGCCCCGGACGGCACGACGTAGGCGACGAGCTGCCGCACGCCCTCCTGGGGCTCGTGCACGGCGACGGCGGCCCGGTCCACCTCCGGGTGGCGTGCCAGGGCGCTCTCGATCTCGCCGAGTTCGATGCGGAAGCCGCGGATCTTGACCTGGCCGTCGGCGCGGCCGACGAACTCCAGCTGTCCGTCGGGCCGTATCCGCACCACGTCCCCGGTGCGGTACATCCGCTCGCCCGGGGAGCCGAAGGGGTCGGCGACGAAGCGCTCGGCGGTCAGGCCCGGGCGGCGCAGATAGCCGCGGGCGAGACCGGCACCGGACACGTAGAGCTCGCCTTCGGTTCCTTGGGGTACGAGGCGCAGTGCCGCGTCGAGGACGTAGAGGCGGGTGCCGCGCACCGCGGCGCCGATCGCGGGGACCGTTCCGGTGGGCTCCAGCGGAGTACTCATGGACACGGCGACGGTGGACTCGGTGGGACCGTAGGCGTTGACCATGCGGCGGCCGGGCGCCCAGCGCTCCACGAGCTCCGGCGGGCAGGCGTCCCCTCCGACGATCAGGCAGCGGAAGTCCGGCAGTTCGGAGACGGGCACGCTGGCCAGCGCCGCCGGCGGGATCAGGGCGTGGGTGACCCGCCGGGCGCCGATCAGCTCGGCGAGCGGCTCGCCGGCGAGCGCGCCGGGCTCGGGGACGACGAGAGCGGCCCCGGAGGTCAGCGCCATGCACAGCTCCAGCACCGAGGCGTCGAAGCTGGGCGAGGAGAACTGCAGGACGCGGGCGGTGGCGTCGACGGCGAACCGCTCGCGCTCGGTCGCGGCGAACGCGGCGAGCCCGGCGTGGCTGACGACGACGCCCTTGGGCACGCCGGTCGAGCCGGAGGTGTAGATCAGGTAGGCGGGCGAGGCCGCCGACACGGGCCCGGCGGGCCGCTCGGCGGCGTCGGTCCGGGCGTGGTCGTCGTCCAGGACGACGACGGTGGCGTCGCCCGCGGGGACGACGGCCCGGTGGCCGGTGGTGGTGAGCACGGCGGCGGGACGCGCGTCGTCGAACATGAAGGCGATGCGCTCGGCCGGGTAGTCGGGGTCGACCGGGAGGTAGGCGGCGCCGGCCTTCATCACGGCGAGCGAGCCGATGACGGACTCGGCGCTGCGGCCGAGGACGAGGGCGACGATTTGCTCGGGGCCGACGCCCGCGGCGCTCAGGCGGGCGGCGAGCGCGTCGGTGCGCGCGTCCAGCTCGGCGTAGGTGAGCGTGAGACCGGGGGCGTCCACGGCCACGGCGTTCGGGGTGCGGGCCGCCTGGGTGGCGAACAGCTCGGGGAAGGTGGCCTGTCCGACCTCCTGCGGTCCCGCGGTCAGGCGGGCCCGCTCGTCGTCGTCGAGCAGGTCCAGGCCCGCGACGGTGCGCGCGGGGTCCTCGGCCAGCGTGTTCAGGATGTTCACCAGCCGGGCGCCGATCACCTCGACCTGTTCGGGCTCGAACAGGTCCGGGCGGTAGTTGAGCAGCAACCGGAGCCGGCCCTCGTGGACGTGCGAGACGAGGCAGAGCGGGTAGTGGTTGGCGTCCAGGACGTCGAAGCCGTCGATGCCGAGGTCGCCGGCCAGCTCGCGCAGGCTCTGCAGGTCGAAGGGGAAGTTCTCGAACGCCACGTAGGTGTCGAAGAGTTCGGGGTGGCCGGAGACACGGAGGATGTCCCGCATGCCGGTGTACTGGTGGGCCGTCATCTCCAGGTGCTCGCGCTGCACCGCGTCGAGCACGCTGTGCAGGGTGTCGCCGCTGCCCAGCCGGACGCGGACCGGCAGGGTGTTGATGAGCATGCCGACCATCCGCTCGACGCCGGCCACCTCCGGGGGCCGGCCGGAGACCACGGTGCCGAACACAACGTCGTCGCGGCCGGCGAGCACCGACAGCAGCAGGGCCCAGGAGCCGTGGACGGCCGTGGAGAAGGTCAGGCCGAGGGCACGCAGCCGGGCCGAGAGCGCCTCGGTCTCCTCGGTGGACAGCTCCAGGACGCGGGTGTCGGGGTGCACGACCTCGCGCGCCGGGTCCGACGGCACCAGCCGGGTGGGGGCGTCGATGCCGGCGAGGGCGCGGCGCCAGGCTTCCTCGGAGGCCCGGTGGTCCTGGCGGGAGAGGTGGGCGAGGTGCTCACGGAAGGGCGTCACCGGTTCGAGGCCGGAGGCGTCGCCGCCGGCGGCGTACACCTGGAACAGCTCGCCGAGCAGCACGGACGTGGACCAGCCGTCGAGCAGGATGTGGTGGAAGGTGCACAGCAGGCGGTGCGCGTCCTCGGCGAGCCGGATCAGGCGGTAGCGCATCAGCGGCGGGCGGGTGAGATCGAAGGCGTGCGCCTTCTCCGCCGCCTGGATGCGGGCCAGTTCGGCGGTCCGCTCGTCCTCGCCCAGGGGGCTGAGGTCGCTCACGGCCCACGGCACCTGGACCTGTCGGGCGACGACCTGCACCGGGCGGCTCTGCTTGGGGTGCAGGAAGGCCACGCGGAGGTTGGCGTGCCGGTCCAGCAGTGCCTGCGCGGTGCGGTGCAGCGCCTCGGTGTCCAGGGCTCCGCCCAGGTCGAGGACGACCTGCACCGTGTAGACGTCGTTGCCGGTCTCGTCGTACAACGCGTGGAAGAGAAGTCCCTCCTGGAGCGGGGACAGCGGAAGGATGTCCTCGGGACCCGTGTTTGTCATTGCAGCGTCCTCCACTCGGCTTCGAGGCCGTCGATCTCGTCTTGGGAAAGCTCCACCAGGGCCAGGTCCGACGGGGACCAGCCGCCGGCGTCGGGGCGTTCGGCGTGGTGGAGCAACGCGCGTACGGCGCGGAACCAGGTGTCCGACAGTTCACGGACGTCGGCCTCCGACAGGAGCCGTCCCGGGTAGGTCCAGCGGGCGGTCAGGCGCGGCCCGTCGGGCTGCTCCTGGATGAGGGCGTTGATCTCGATCGGGTGGGACAGCGGCAGGTCCGCGCCCTCGGCGAGGACCACGTCGCTCTCGGCGGCGGCCGCCCAGTCGCCGCCCGAGGCGGCGACTCGTCCCAGGTAGTTGAAGAGCAGTGGGGAGGCTGCGAGCCCGGCCAGGCGTGGTCCGGCGTCCGGATGCAGGTGGCGCAGTACCCCGAAGCCGATGCCCTCGTCGGGTACGGCCCGGAACTGTTCCTTGACCGTGCGCAGCACCCGGCCGGCCTCCGGCCCTCCGGACCACAGCGCCTCCCAGTCCTCGACGCCGGGGTCGAGCCGGGCGGGCCGGATGGCGGTCAGCCAGCCGACGGTGCGCGACAGGTCGACGCCGTCGGCGATCTCCTGGCGGCCGTGGCCCTCCACGTCGAGGAGGACTCCCTCGCCCTCACTGCGGTGCCGGTGCCTGCGCCAGTGGTCGACCGCCACGGCGAGCGCGGTGATCAGGACCTCGTGCACACCGGCGTTGAGTGCGGTGGGCGCCCGGTCCAGGAGTCCGGCGGTGGCGTCGGCGGTCAGCACCTGGGTGAGGTGCCGGGCGGCGTGCGCGGTGTCCCGGACCGGGTCGAGCGGCCGGTCGGTGAGGGCGGGGGCGGGCTGCCGGAGCGCCCGTGCCCACAGCTCCTCCTCGGCGGACCGGGCGGTGGCCTGTTCGGTGAGCAGCTCGGCCCAGCGCCGCAACGGTGTGCCCACGGGGGCGAGTTCGGGTTCCTTGCCGGCCGCGGCCGCCTCCCAGGCAACCCGCAGGTCGGGCAGCAGGACACCCCACGACACGCCGTCGACGGCCAGGTGGTGGGCGGCGAACAGCAGTCGGCCGGGGGCGTCCTGACCGGCGTCGAACCACACCAGCCCGGCCATCGTGCCGGCCTCCGGGTCGAGGCGCCGCCAGGCGGCGCGGGCCTCCCGTTCCAGGGTCGCCCGCAGCTGTTCGCCGCGCTGCCCGGCGACGCCGACCCGGTGCACGAGCCCGGTGGCGCGGACGCTGCCGGGCGCGGGGATGTCGTACGTCCACTCGGCGCCGCTCCGGTCCAGGCGGAGGCGGAGGGCCGCGTGCCGGTCGAGCAGGGCCTGCAAGGCCTCCGTGAGCGGTTCCTCCCCCAGGCCGGGCGGGACCTGCAGGAGCATCGACTGGTGGAAGGCGTCCACCGGGCCGCCGCGCTCGCGCAGCCAGTGCATGACCGGGGTCGGCGTGAGCGGACCGCTGCTCGCGGCGGTGTCGTCGGCCGGTCCGGTCTCCATGGGGGCCGCCTGGGCTGCCAGGGCCGCCACCGTCCTCAGCTCGAAGACGTCCTTCGGGCTCAGCGCGATGCCGCGGCGCCGGGCGCGGGCCACCAGCTGGATGGAGACGATGCTGTCACCGCCGAGTTCGAAGAAGCTCTCGTCGAGGCCGACGGCGTCACGGCCGAGAACCTCGGCGAACAGCGCGGCGAGCGTCTCCTCGACCGGGGTGCGCGGCCGGTCCTCACCTGCCGGGGTCCCGGCGGTGGCCTCGGGGGCGGGCAGTGCCTTGCGGTCCAGTTTGCCGTTCGGGGTGAGCGGCAGGGTGTCCAGGACGACGACCGTCGCGGGCACCATGTAGGCGGGCAGCCGCCCGGCGGCGTGCGCGAGGACCTCCTCGGGTCCGGGCCGCTCGCCCTCGCCGGGGACCGCGTAGGCGACGAGCTGCCGGTGGCCGGGCAGGTCCTCGCGCACCGTGGCGGCGGCCCGCGCCACCTTCGGGTGGCGGGCGAGAACGGCCTCGACCTCGCCCAGCTCGATGCGGAAGCCGTTCAGCTTGACCTGGTCGTCGACCCGGCCGAGGTACTCCAGCTGCCCGTCGGCGCGCCAGCGGCCCACGTCGCCGGTGCGGTACATGCGGGCGCCGGCCGGGCCGTGGGGGTCGGCGACGAACCGCTCCGCGGTGAGCGCCGGCCGGTCCAGATAGCCGCGGGCGAGTTGCCCGCCGCCGATGTAGATCTCGCCGGCCACGCCCGGCGGGACGGGGCCCAGGGCGGGGTCGAGTACATGGATGACCGAGTTCCACATGGGACGCCCGACCGGCACCGGTCCGCCGGGCACGGGCTCGTCGGGGCCGATGCGGTACTCGACGCAGCCGACGGTGGCCTCGGTCGGACCGTATTCGTTGACGACGGTCACGCCCGGGCGGTGGCGGCGCAGTTCCGTGACGGCCTCGCCGATCAGCATCTCGCCGCCGACGACGAGTTCCCCGGTGGGCGAGAACTCCTCGGGGAGCACGCCGAGCAGGGCCAGGTGGGCGGGGGTGGCCTTCAGGAAGGCGGGGCGCTGGGCTCCCGTCGCGGGTCCGTCGAGCGCGGTGACGCGGACGGTGCCGCCGGTGATGAGGGGCGCGTACAGGGAGGTGACGGTCAGGTCGAAGGAGACCGGGGAGTGCAGCAGCGTACCGCCGGCCACCGACGGGTAGTGCTCGCGGGCGTACTGGAGGTAGACGGCGACGGAGCGGTGCTCGACCACCACGCCCTTGGGCCGGCCGGTGGAGCCGGAGGTGTAGATGACGTAGGCGGGGTGGGCGGGGCCGAGCGGTCGGATCCGGTCGGTGTCGGTGGGGTCGGTGTCCGGGGCGGAGTGCTCCGCGCCGGGGTCGACGACCGGCAGCCGTCCGGGGACCGCTGCCCGGGTGCGCTCGTCGGCCAGCACCAGTGCGGGCGCGGAGTCGTCGAGCATGTAGGCGATCCGCTCGGCGGGATAGTCCGGGTCGACCGGGACGTAGGCGGCGCCGGACTTGGTGACGGCGAGCAGCGCGATCACCAGTTCGACGGAGCGGGGCAGCAGGACCGCCACTCGCCTCTCGGGTCCCGCGCCGGCCGCGATCAGGTGGTGGGCCAGCCGGTTGGCTCGCGCGTTGAGCTCCGCGTACGTCAGCGCCCGGTCGCCCTCCCGCAGCGCCTCGGCCCGCGGGCTGCGCGCGGCCTGCCGCTCGAACAGCCGCGGCAGCAGCGCCTCGGGGGCGACGGCGGGGGCGGAGGCGAACTCCTCGAGGACCTGCCGCCGTTCCGCGGTGGAGAGGACGCCGATGTCGCCGGTCCGCCGGGCGGGGTCGGCGGTGAAGGCCTCCAGCACCCGCAGCAGGCGGTCGCCCATCGCCTCGACGGTCGACCGGTCGAAGAGGTCGGTGCTGTACTCCAGGCGGCCCGAGACGCCGGCGGCGACCTCGTGTCCCGCGGACCGCTCGTCGAACCCGAACAGCAGGTCGATCTTGGTGACGCCCGGGTCGACCTGCTGCGGGGCGGTGACCAGGCCCGGCAGTTCGAGGGTGGCCTCGGCCGGTGTCTGGACGTCCATCATCACCTGGAACAGGGGGTTCCGGGCGAGCGAGCGCTCGGGGTTGAGGACTTCGACCAGCCGCTCGAAGGGGAGGTCCTGGTGCGCCTGGGCCGACAGTGCCGTCTCCCGGCTGCGGTCGATGAGTTCGGCGACGGTCGGGTTGCCGGAGACGTCGTTGCGGAACACCACGGTGTTGACGAAGCATCCGACCAGTTCGTCCAGCCGCGCATCACCGCGGCCCGCCACGGCACTGCCGAGCGGGATGTCGTCGCCCGCGCCGAGCTTGCTCAGCAGTACGGCGACCGCGCTCTGCAGCACCATGAAGAGGCTGGCCCGGTGGGTGCGGCCCAGGTCGATGAGCCGCTGGTGCAGTTCGGCACCGATCTCGAAGCGGACGATGTCACCGCGCTGGCTCAGCTCGCTCGGACGCGGCCGGTCGACGGGCAGGTCCAGTTCCTCCGGCAGGCCGGCCAGCACCCGGGTCCAGTGGGCGAGCTGGCGGCCCAGCGGGCTGTCCGGGTCGCTGTCGTCGCCGAGCACCGACTGCTGCCAGAGGGTGTAGTCGGCGTACTGCACCGGCAGCGGCGAGAAGTCCGGGGCCCGCCCGGCGGTGCGGGCGGTGTAGGCGCGTCCCAGGTCACGGGCGAGAGGGGCGAGCGACAGGCCGTCGGCGACGATGTGGTGCAGGACGACGAGCAGGACGTGCTGCTCGGGGGCGAGCACCAGCAGGCGCGGGCGCACGGCGAGGTCGGTGGTGAGGTCGAACCCCTCGGCGACCACCCCGGCGACGGTGGCGTCCACGGTGTCGGGCTCGGCGGGCAGTTCCACGAGGCGTGCGCGGGTGGCGGCCTCCTCGGGGGTGAGCACGTGCTGGCGGGGCCGTCCGTCGGCCTCCGGGAAGGTGGTGCGCAGGCTCTCGTGCCGTGCCAGGACATCGGCGAGGGCGGCGCCGAGGGCCGCCTTGTCGAGCCGGCCGGTCAGTTTCAGTGCCAGGCCCATGTTGTAGGCGCCGCTCGGGCCCTGGAGCCGGTTGACGAGCCACAGCCGCTGCTGGGTCAGGGAGAGCGCCAGTTCGGAGGGGCGGTGGGGGGCGGGTTCGAGGGCTCTGCGGCGGTCACCGGCGCCGTCGAGCCGGGCGGCGAGCCCGGCGACGGTCGGTGTCTCGAAGACGGCGCGGATGGACAGCTCCGCGCCGAACGCCTCCCGGATCCGGCCGAGCAGGCGGATCGCGGTGAGCGAGTGGCCTCCCAGGGTGAAGAAGTTGTCGTCGAGGCCCACGCGGGGCACCTTCAGCACCTCGGCCACCAGCCCGCACAGCGTCTCCTCGTGCGGGGTGCCGGGCGCGCGGTACTCCACCGCCTCGGCGGCCGCGGGCCCGCCGGCGTCGTCGTCCGTCCGCGGCGGGGCCCAGCCGGCCGGCGCGGTGAGCGCGACGGAGTCGAGGGGGGTGTCCGGGTCGGCGCCGGCCAGCGCGGCGAGGAAGGCGGTGAGGGCCTCGCGGTGACCGGTGAGCGTCTCTTCGGTGTAGAGGTCGGCGTTGGCGTGGAAGTCGATGAGGAATCCGCCGTCGGCCGCGCGGTTGTCGACGACCAGCGACAGGTCTTCCTCCGGGCCTATCGAGAAGCCCCGCACGGTGGCCGGACGGCCGGCGAAGACCAGTGGCTCGCCGTACATGACGAAGTTGATCTCCGGGCCCCACAGCCGCTTGCGGTCACCGACCAGGCCGAGGTCGCGGTGGATGTCCTCGTAGCGGTAGCGCTGGTGGCGCAGGGCGCGGTGGATGCCGTCGCTGACCGAGGCCAGGAACGCGGCAACGCTCGTCGCGGGCCGCACCCGCACGCGCAGCGGCAGGGCGTTGGAGACCATGCCGGGGGTCCGCCGGGCGGCGGCCCCGGGGCGGGCGGCGGCGGCGAGCCCGAGGACGACGTCGTCGGCGCCGGTGAGCCGGTTGAGGTAGGCGGCGAGGCCCGCGACCACCACCGCGGGCCAGCTGACCCGGGTCTCGCGGGCCAGGTCGCGCAGCGCCGACGCGGTGCCGGGGGTGATGTGGCCGGCCTGACGGACGTGGTCGGCCGGCACCCGGGCGGGCCGGCCGGCCAGGCCGGTCGGCGGGGCGACGTCGGCCAGCTCCTCGCTCCAGAAGGCGGCGTCCGCCGCGAACTGGTCCGAGCCGCGGTAGGCGGTGTCGAGGTCGACGAGTCCGCGCAGGCTGCCGAAGCCGGCCGGCGCGGGTTCCTCGCCGGCCGCCAGTGCCGAGTAGACGGCGGCCACCCGGGACACGATCAGGGACCAGCTGTAGCCGTCGACGAGGACGTGGTGGACCCGGCTGAACCAGGTGTAGCGGTCGTCGGCGAGCTTGACCAGGCCGAAGGTGAACAGCGGTCCGGACGCCAGGTCGACCGGCGTCCTCACCCGCTCCAGCATCCACTGCTCGGCAGCGGCGGCGGGGTTCGCCGCATCGCTGACGTCGGGGGTGTGCAGCTGCCAGTCCGGTTCCGCCACCACGCTCTGCACGGGGCCTTCGTCGCCCTCCGAGAGCCGGACGCGCAGCACGTCGGCCTCGGTGACCGTCCGGCGCAGCGCTGTCTCGAACAGGCCCGGGTCGATCTCGCCCGATATCTCAACGCACTCGGCGATGCTGTACATCGGGTTTTCCGGATTCACCTGCTGCGCCAGCCACATTCCGTACTGAGCGGCCGTCAGCGGCAATTGGAGTCCATTCCGATCGGCCATTGCCATTCACTCCGATTGAGTAGATGCGTCGAGACCCGTGAAGAATCGCCTGCCGACAGGGGGCGGCAGTCGCGGCGACCCGGCCCACCCTACGAATGAAATCCCGCCGGTCAGGGGACTCATGGAAAACTTCGAAGCGCCGGAGAGCCATATCGAAGAATGCTCATCGCGCTGTACAGCAGGGTGTCGCCGGTACCCGGAAAACACCGGGTGCCCCGCCTCGGAAGAAGCGGGGCACCCGGGGCGCGCACGGCCGGCCGGGGGGGGTTACCGCTCCGCGCGCAGGGAGACGGGCAGACTGCTGTACCCGTGCAGGAAGTTCGAGTGGATGGGACGTCCGGGCGAGGTCAGGGCCGCCTCCGCGACATGGGTGCGCAGCGCGCTGAGCATCGCGTGGATCTCCGCCCTGCCCAGATAGGCCCCGAGGCAGAAGTGCGGTCCGTACCCGAACGACACGTGCTTGTTGGGTGTCCGGCGGAGGTCGAACACCTCGGGCCGGTCGAAGACGTCCTCGTCGTAGTTGGCGGAGCTGTTCCACAGGGTGACGACGTCCCCGGCACGGATCGTCCGGCCGCCGATCTCCACGTCGGTCAGGGCACGGCGTCCGAAGTGCATGGCCGGGGTGACCCAGCGCAGCACCTCCTCCACCGCGCTCTCCACGGTGACCTCGCCCTCCTTGAGGCGGCGCCACTGCTCGGGGTGCTCGATCAGCTCGTGCATCCCGCAGATCATCGACAGCCTGCTGGTCTCGTCGCCGCCGATGATGACGCTGTAGCAGTTGAGCACGATCTCCTGCTCGTTGAGCGGCTCGCCGTCGACGGTGGCCGCGGCGAGCACGCTGACCACGTCGTCGCGGGGGTCCTCCCGGCGGTCGGCGGCCAGGTCGGAGAAGTACAGCAGGAGTTCGTTGCGGGCGACCAGCGCCTCCTCCTCCGACTGGCCCTCCTCCTCGGAACTGAGGGCCTGCTTGGTCAGGGACAGCAGGTAGTCCCGGTCGGCGGTGGGCACGCCGAGCAGGTCGGCGATGGTCGCCATCGGGATGTGCTCGGCGACGTCCTGTGCGAAGTCACAGGTGCCGCGCGCCACCGCCTCGCGCACCAGCCGGTCGGCGCGTCGGCGCACCCCCTCGACGACGGGCTCCAGGACACGGGGCGCGAACGCCTTGAGCAGGACGTTGCGCAGGTCCCGGTGGCGCCGTCCGTCGGTGACGGCCAGCATCCGGCCGGCGGCCGAGTCACCGCCCTCCAGGAGGGTGGCGAGCACGTTGCCCCGCTCGGAGGTGAACCGCTTGTTGTCCCGGTACACCTCCATCACGTCCCGGTAGCGGGACAGGACCCAGAAGCCGGGCACCGCACGTCCCTGCACGGGATGCCAGTGGACCGGGTCCTGCGTCCGGAACGCCCGCCAGATGCCGACGAGTTCCTTCTGGCGGTCCAGGAAGGTCCGCGGGTCGGTGAGGTCGATGTCCGTGAGGTCGGCCTCACCGGGGGCCCTGGTGGCGGTGGTCATGCCGCGTCCGCCGTGCGCTGGGTCATGGCCACCAGCACCGTGCGGTCGCCGGTGAAGGGACGGCGGCCGTGCGAGGTGAGGATGTTGTCGATCATCAGCAGGTCGCCGGTCCGCCACGGCTCGGCCAGGGTCTTGTCCCGGTAGGCGCCGAGGACGGTGTCGATCTCGTCGCCCGTGATGGGCGTGCCGTCACCGTAGTAGGCGTTGCGGGGCAGACCGTCCTCGCCGCAGATCTCCAGCAGGCCCTCGCGGACGGCCTCGGGCAGCGCGTGGACGTGGAACAGGTGCGCCTGGTTGAACCAGACCTTGCGCCCGGTGACGGGGTGTTCCATGACCGCGGGCCGGCGCTGGCGGGTGCGCAGCACGTCGCCGTCCCACTCGGCCTCGATGCCGTGCTCGGCGCAGTACGCCTCGACCCGGCCCTTGTCGTCGGTCTGGAAGCCCTCCTGCCAGGACAGGCCCATGCCGGTGCGGTAGGTCCGGGTGTAGAGCACCCCCTTGTCCTCGAACCGGCGTACCAGGTCGGCGGGGAGCGCGTCGAGGAGGGCGGCGCTGTCGGCGACCGGGGTCTCGCCGCCGGTCTGCGCGGCGCGCGCGCAGAAGAAGAAGACGTTGTGGGGCCAGTTCTGCGAGTACGCGCTCTCGTTGTGCTGCGGGATGGTCTGTTCCTGCGGGTACTCGGTCGAGGTGTAGACGTTACCGGTCACCCGGCTGCGCGGGGTGGAGCGCTCGTTGTACTCCAGGCTCGGTCCCCCGCCGATCTCCTCGGCGATCTCGGCCAGTTCGGCCTGCTCGGCGAGCCCGCTCCCCTTCACCATGACGGCGGCGTGCTCGTACATCGTCGATCGCAGCGCCTCCGCGTTGGCGGTGAACCAGCCGCGGTGGTCGCCGCCGGAACGGGGTGTCACCCGTACCAGGTGGGTGCCGTTGTGCTCGACCAGCTCGGTCTCGGCGTCGGTGAAAGGCGTCGTCATCATTCCTTCTCCACGTCCAGGCTGTAGCCGTTGATGCTCGTGTGGTTGACCGGGTCGCCGGCCGCGTATTCGTAGGGGTTGAGGAAGGGGCCCGACGACACCGGGGCGGAGAACCGCCCGAAGGAGGGGTTGTACACGCGGGTGTCGAGGACCACGTTGTAGAGGGCTCCGGCATGTTCGGTGCCCACCTGGTACCGGCCGAGCCATCCGTAGTCGTAGTCGCCGGGCATGTTGTCCGGCACGCGGCGCGGGTCGACGGTGCCGTCGGCGGTCACGGGCTCGCCGTTCAGGTTGTAGCGGTGGAGGTCCCCGCGCTGGCGGCCGTCGTCGCCGGTGACGAGGAAGACGTCACCGCGGACCGTGGGGTGGCTCCACGTCGTGGGTGTGGCGCCGTCCCGGCCGGCGTCCACGGTCAGCACCACTCCGCCGGGCAGGCCGACGACCCGGTTCAGCAGCCGCCCGTCGCCGTCGAGGACCAGGTCGGGAGCGGCCTCGGCCATGTCGGTGTGCCCGTAGCGCAGGTGCCGGGTGCCCTGTGCCGTGGTGGTGGTGCGGGCCATCACGTGGTCGGCGATGTCCTTGACGTACGTCACGTCGGCGTCGCCGGCGCCCGCGCCGGTGACACGGGCGCCGAGGTAGCGCTCCGCGGCGTCGGGACGCTGCGTCACCCGGGTGCCGCCGGCCCGGTAACCGGTGAGGTGGCCGTTGAGGGCGTAGTCCGGGCCGGTGACGGCGTGGTCGCCGGTGGTGGCGAGCAGCCGGTCGGCGTCGTCGTAGCAGTGGCCGGTGACCGTCGTGCCGCGGGCGGTGCGGTCGGTGAGCCGGACGACGTTGCCGTTGGCTCCGGCGTTCGGCCGGGTGCCGCTCGGGCAGTCGTCGGCCGCCCGGGAGGTGAAGTCGCGGAGGTACTCGTGTCCCGTGGTCCAGGCGCGCACCAGCCGCCCGGCCGTGTCGTAGACGAAGTCGGGGCCGCCGGGGCGTCCGTCGGCGCCCGCGACGGTCTCGTCCACGACGGTGCCGGACCGGGACCGGGTCACGCCGGTGTTCCTGCCGGTGCCGTCGGCGAGCGTCCAGTTCTTGGCGGTGATCCGTCCGGCGGCGTCGCGCTCCACGGCGAGCCGGGTGCCGTTGGCGTAGCGCACGCCCTTCAGCGCGCCCGCGGCGTCGTACTCGGCCGTGGCCAGCCGCCTGCCGTCCAGGACGACGGTGCCGACGCGGCCGGCGGCGTCACGGCGGACCTTCGTGACCTGGGGGGCGTCGCCCGCGGACGGCGGGGTCACCGTTTCGAGCACGACGCGGCCGGCCCGGTCGTAGGCGGTCCGGGTGCGGGTGCCCTGGCCGTCCGTGTAGTCGACGGTGCGGCCGAGCAGGTCGACGGTGCGGGTCATGGTGTGGTCGTGCTGGGTGGCCCGCAGCGTCAGCGGGTCGCCGCCGTGGCTGTTGTCGTAGGTGACGCTCCAGGCGGGCAGGTTGGCGTTGCCCGGCATGGACATCCTGCTGATGACACCGCGCTCGTCGTACTCGACGCAGGTCCATTCGGGGCCGCCGAAGTTGACCGCGACGGGCAGGCCGCGAGCGCCGAAGACGAACCTCTCGACGCGGGCGGCGCCGTCGGCGCCGGCGGGCAGTGCGATGGACTTGGGCAGTCCGCGTTGCGGCGCGGGGTCGTTCTCGTCCGTGCAGGGGTTGTCCGCGCTCTCCGCGCTGCCGTAGTAGGTGAAGGTCTTCCGGGTGCCCGCCGGGCTGGTCTCGGCGACCGGTCGGAACGCCTCGTCGTAGGTGTAACCGGTGGCGAGGGCGAGACCGTCGGGGTCGGTCACCACGGCGGACGGGAGGCCGAGTTCGTCGAGGCGGGTCTGCGTGGTCAGTGGCGGCACGCCGTCGGAGTCCGCGCGTACGGTGGTGAGGCCGGTGGCGCCGACCCGGGTGGTCTGCGCCGGGATCCGGGCGCAGCCGTCGGGGGCCGGGCTGAGGAGGCGCAGATCGGCGCCGAAGCACTCGCGCGGCCCGGGCCCGTAGGAGCCGGACGGCATGCCGGTCTCGTCGTAGACGGTCGTGCTCGTCCGCCCGGCCGGGTCGGTCTGCGACGCCGGGCGGCCGTCCTCGGTCCAGGTGTAGCGGGTGGTGCGGCGGGTGGCGTCGGTGTCCGTCGCGAGCCGGCCGGCGGCGTCGAAGGTGACCCGGCGGGCCCAGCCCTGCGGCGTGGTGACTCCCGCGACCTCGACCTCGGTCCCCCGTGCCGCGATGGCGTAGGAACGCATCGGCCGGGGTGCGGACCGGGCGTCGCCGCCGTCCGGCACGGGGCCGGTGACACGGGAGACGACGGGGGTGTCCCCTCGGTAGGCGACGCGGTACTGGGCGGCGGCGGTGTCGCGGCCGGTGCCGGCCGCGATCCAGTCCATGACCAGCGGTGGGCGCACCGTGGTGAGCCGGTGGTCGGCCGTGTATCCGAAGTCCGTCACCTCCGCACCGGGGTTGACGACGCGGACGAGCTTGCCGTCGCGGTAGTGCAGCTGGGTGGTGCCGGCGCCGGGCACCCGGACGGCGCACACGTACCCGGCCGGCGCGTCCTGATCGGCGCAGGCCTCGTCGCCCGCGTAGCGGAAGGTGAGCCCTTCCTCCTCGGCGGCGTCGATCGCCGCGGCCTGGCCCTCGGGGACGGCGGCGGGGACCGCGTCGGCGCCGTCCTTGCCGGCGTCGCCGGCGCGGTCGCCCCGTACTGCCCGGTCTCCGGGCGTGGGGAAGGCGGCGGAGGGGGCGGATCCGGAGGCGGCGGAGGCGACCGGCCCGGAGGCCGTGGCCCCGGCGGGCGCCCGCCCTGCGGCCGTGGCGGCCGGTGCCGTCGATCCGGGCGTCGTGGGCGCGCCGGTGGTGGAGGCCGCGGCGGGCGGCGCCGCGTCGGGGGTGACCGTCCAGCCGGGCGGGAGCACGGCGCCGGACGGCTGCAGCCAGGAGGCGGGGACGGGGGCGGCGTGGCGGCCTGCGGCGGCCCACAGGGTGACCTGGCTGCCCTGCTCCGGGCGGCGGTACTCGACGGTGATCCGGTGGGCGGTTCCGGCCTTCAGCCGGACCTTTCGACCGTACACCGGCCCGTCCTCACCGGCCCGGTCGCCCTTCCAGTCGTCCAGGAGCGGCTTCCCGTCGACGAGGACGCGCAGTCCGCCGTCGTAGGTGCCGCCGAGGCGGTACGTGCCGTCGGCGGGGACCGACAGCCGTCCGCTCCAGCGCACCCGGAACCCGGCTCCGGGCTCGGCATCCGGGTAGGGGGCGTCGCCGCCCCAGCGGAAGTCGACGCGGGCGTCGGTGCGCACCTCGGCCGGCTCGGCGGCCTCCCCGATACGGGCCTCGTCGTCGCCCGCGTAATAGGAGCCGGTCAGTCCGCCGACGGTGGCGGCGCCCTGCGCGTCGAAGCTGAACATGGCGCCGAGGTCGCCCGAACCGGTGGGTACCTGGGCGGTGTTGACGGAGGTGGTGACGTTGCCGGTGGCGAGGTTGACGGTGACCGGGCCGAGGCTGTCGACGGGGACGGGGCCGCCCGCCTCCTGTGCGCCGAGCAGTTGGCGAACGGTGAGGGTGCGGGCCCCGGCGTCCTTGCCGACGCGGCCGGCGGCGTCCTTGGTGCGCACCGTCCAGTGGTAGCGGCCACCGTCCTTCAGCAGCCCGGCAGGAACCTGCCACCGGGGGGACCGGATCCAGCCGGACGAGGTCACCTGCCCCGTGCGGGCGCCGTCCCCGGTGCCGATGACGAACTCGTAGGCGCGCGCGCCGCGTTGCCGCTCGGCGGACAGCCAGGGCCGGGCGCCGGTGACGGCGGCACCGTCGGCGGGCGCCAGCGCGGCGGACCGGGCGCCGCTGCCGTTCGGCGGCGTGGCGGCCGTGTCGAAGTCGCCCTCCGGCCATGCGGGCCGGTGGGGCGATCCGGGATCGGCGGGCAGCAGTGGCACCCGGGTGGCGTCACCTCGCGCCGCGGCCTCGGACGCCGCCGGGGGGACAGCTCCCAGCAGGGTGAAGGACAGAGCCGTCGCCGCGGTCGCGGCGGTCCATCCGAGTCTCTTGGTGTGAGCCATGCTCAATCACCGCTCCAAAGAGGGAAGAAGCGAGAAGAAGGGGGGAAGGCGGCGCGCGGCGGCGCTCGGGTCCTGCCGTCCCGATCCTGTCAGTGGCCGGATCGGGGCCCCAGCCCGCAGAGAATCTTTGAATACGCTCCGGTGGCTGCCCGCGGGCCCGTCCAACTACGGTGCTGTCCGTGACCATTCGTATTCTTCTCGCCGACGACCAAGAGTCGGTGCGCATCGGGTTCCGCCTGATCCTGGACTCCCAGCCGGACATGGAAGTCGTCGGGGAGGCGGAGGACGGACGGCAGGCGGTGGAACTGGCCGAGCGGCTGAAGCCGGACGTGGTGCTCGCCGACATCCGCATGCCCCGCATGGACGGTCTCGAGGTGACCCGGCGGCTGGCCGGCCCCGAGGCCGCGAACCCGGTGCGCGTCGTGGTGGTGACGACGTTCGGGCTGGACGAGTACGTCCACACCGCGCTGCACAACGGTGCCTGCGGGTTCCTGCTCAAGCGGTCCGGCCCGACCCTGCTGGTGGAGGCCGTACGGGCGGCGATGGCCGGCGACACCCTCATCAGTCCCTCGCTGACGGTGAGCCTGCTGCAGAATCTGCAGGGCGCGAACCGGCCCGGTGCCGCGCAGCCGCTGGAGTCCCTGACGGAGCGGGAGACGGAGATCGCCCGGCTGGTCGCCAAGGGACTGACGAACGCCGAGATCGGCGCGGAGCTGTTCATCTCGGCCGGTACGGCCAAGACGCACATCGCCAACATCCAGCGGAAGCTGGACGCCCGCAACCGGGTGGGCATCGCCGCCTGGGTGTGGGGCAACGGCCTGGCCCAGAACTGACCGTACGGAATCCGGCCGGCTCCGGCCCCCCTCCGCCGGGGCCGGAGCCGGCCGGGTCATGCCGGCGCACAGACGTCTTTCATACTGTCGATCAATGCGAGTACCGCCCGCGCCGAGGGCAATATCATCCGGCCTTCGCGGGTGAGTCTCGCGCCGGTCGAATCGCGGGTGAAGAGTTTGATGCCCAGTACCTGCTCGAGGCACTTGATCTGGTAACTGATGGCCGGCTGTGAATATCCGAGCACCCTGGCGGCCTGGTCCATACGCCCGATCTCTGCCACGGACACGAAAGCACGGAACTCACGCTCGTGCATCACTCCCCCTGTCTGTCTGGTGGAACACAAGCGGCTCCGACGGACTTCCGCGCGGTGCCGCGGGATTCCGTCGAAATGCGCTTCCATGTCAGCCGACTTGGCCTGAAGAGGCAATGAACGGTGCAGGAAGCTGCAAACAGGGGACGTGCTACGGACAGCATCGAGCCCGGTCTCCCCCGCAGTACGGGGAAACCGGGCTCGGACGCGTGCCGTGCGGTCAGCCGTGGTTGACGGCAGCGAGCACGTTGAGCCGCGCGCCGCGCCGGGCCGGGGCGATCGAGGCGATGACCCCGACGACCGCCGCGCCGATCAGGTAGGCGGCCATCTGCCCCCACGGGAGGGAGAGCCGGGTGACGCCCTGGTCCTCCATCGCATGGGCGACGGCGAGGCCGAGCACTCCCCCGACCGCGATGCCGAGCACGGCGCCGAAGAGTGAGATCACCACCGACTCGGTCATGATCATGCGCCTCGTCTGTCCCCGGCTGAGCCCGATGGCGCGCAGCGCGCCCATCTCGCGGGTCCGTTCCAGGATGGAGAGGGCCAAGGTGTTGACGATGCCGAGGATGGCGATGAGCATCGCCACGCCCAGCAGGGCCTGGACGATCGCGAGCATCATGGCGAATCCGCCGCTGAACTCCTCGATGACGTCCTCTCGGGTCTGCACCGTCACCTCGGGGCTGTCCTTCAGGAGCGTCTCGATGCGGGACCGCACCTCGGACTCGTCGGCGTCGCCCGCCAGCTGGAAGTAGGCCTGCGAGGGCTGTCCGGTGCGGAAGCCGGCCTCGGCGTCCGCCCACGGCACGACCATGCCGTTGACGAGAGTGGAGTTGGCGAAGAGACCACCGACCCGGTAGGTGCGCTCCTCGCCGCGCTGGAGCTGGAGGCGGACGGTGTCGCCGACCTTCAGTCCGCGCGCCTCGGCCGTGCTCGTGTTCATCACCACGGTCCCGGCGGCCAGGGTCTCGAGGGAGCCGTCGGCGGACCGCAGGCCGAGCACCTCGCGCGCGGCGTTCCAGTCCCGCCAGGCGGCGACCGGCTGGTTCTCCTTGCCGACGGCGGCGGTGTCCATCACCGCGGCGGCCAGGTGGTGGACCCCGGGCACCTCGGCGATCCGGTCCAGGGCGGCCGGCTCGATGGACGCGGAGTTGGCCGAGCCGGCCTCGCCCATGGCCACCAGGTCGGCCTTCAGGTCCCGCCGGATGTCATGGGTGACGCTGTCCTCCGAGGATGCGGCGACCGTGCTGATGGCCGTCACCAGCGCGACCCCGATCATCATGGCCGAGGCCGTGATGGCGGTACGGCGGGGGTTGCGGGCGGAGTTGCCGCGGCCCAGCCGCCCGGGCACCGAGCGGGCGAACACCGCTCCGAGCAGGTGGACGGCGGGCCGGCTGATCAGCGGGGTGAGAAGGACGACGCCGAGGAAGGCGGGCAGCAGGCCGAGCAGGATGAGATTGGCCCCGTCGGAGGACAGCGAGCCCGCGACGAGCAGCAGTGCGCCGAGGCCGAGGAGGATTCCGCCGGTCCAGGTCTGCTTGCGGTGCCGGCCCTCCGGTCCCGTCGACGCCCTGATCACCGAGATGGGCGCGACCTTGGAGGCCCGCAGCGCCGGGAAGAGGGCCGCCAGCATGGTGGTGAAGACGCCCACCGCGAACGCGGTGACCACGGCGCTGGCCGGGACGCCGAGCGAGGCCACCTCCAGGCCGTCGGTCGAGCCGGCCAGCAGGTTGGAGCCGAGCGCCCCGATGCCGATGCCGGCCGCCAGCCCCAAGGCGGAGGAGACCAGGCCCACGACGAACGACTCGAGGAGCACGGAGCCGATCATCTGCTTGCGGCTGGCGCCGAGGGCGCGCAGCAGGGCCAGTTCCCGCAGGCGTTGGGCGACGATGATGGAGAAGGTGTTGATGATCAGGAAGACCCCGACGAGGACGGCCACACCGGCGAAGCCGAGGAGCACCGTGCTCATCATGTCGAGGATGCCGCGCGACTTGTCGGACGCCTTCTCCGCGAGCTCACGCCCCGTCAGCACCTCGTAATCCGCGCCCAGGTTCTTGCCGAGCGCGGCGGCCACGGTCTCGGCGGAAGCACCCGCGGCGAGGCCGACCCGCACCCCGGAGAAGCCCCCCGCACCGTCGAGCATCAGCCGTTGGGCGACCGGCTCGTTGAACACGACCGTCTGCTCGCCGCCGATGGAATCGCGGTCGCCGGAGTATCCGAAGACACCCGACACGGTGAAGTCCTGCCGCGGCTCGTTGGTCAGCACGCCGATCCGGTCGCCGACCTTCAGGTCCGCCTCCTGGGCGAGGCCGGCGTTGACGGCGACCTCGCCGTCGGTGCGCGGCTCGTGGCCCTCGCGGAGGTTGATCAGATCGCTCTCCCCGCGCCAGCTGCCGCCGTAGCGGGGGCCGCCGGTGCCGGGGACGACCTTGCCGTCCTTGCCGATGGCGCGGGCGCCCTCGGCGAGGACCAGACCGCTGGCCCGCTCGACGCCTTCGACACGGGAGACCGTCTCGACCAGCGCCGGGTCCACCGGCGGTACGACGGCCGGGTCGTCGGCGGTCTGCGCCTCGACCTTGGGCTTGCGCTCCACGTACAGGTCGATGTCCTCGTAGGCGCCGCTGAACTGCGCGTCGACGGAACGGTTGAGGGTGTCCTTGATGACCATGGCGCCGGACACGAACATCACGGCGAGCACGATCGCGAGGCCCGACAGGACCAGGCGCAGCTTGCGGGAGAGCAGGCTCTTGAGGGTCGCGGTCAGCATCACGCCACCCGCGCCCGGGAGTCGAGGGTGCGCATCGTGTCGAGGACCGCGTCGGCGGTGGGCTCGCGCAGTTCGTCCACGATCCGGCCGTCGGCGAGGAAGACGACACGGTCCGCGTAGGACGCGGCCCGCGGGTCGTGCGTGACCATGACAATCGTCTGGCCCAGGGTGCGCACGGAGTCCCGGAGGAACTCCAGCACCTCGGTGCCGGAGGCGGAGTCCAGGTTGCCGGTCGGCTCGTCCGCGAAGATGACCTCCGGCTGGGAGACCAGGGCGCGGGCGCAGGCCACGCGCTGCTGCTGGCCGCCGGAGAGCTGGGTGGGCCGGTGGCCGAGCCGCTGGGCGAGTCCGACCGTGTCGACGACCCGGTCGAACCAGTCCTTCGACGGCTTGCGGCCGGCGATCGCCAGGGGCAGCAGGATGTTCTCCTCGGCCGTCAGCGTCGGCAGCAGGTTGAACTGCTGGAAGATGAAGCCGATCCGATTGCGCCGCAGCAGCGTCAGCTTCTTGTCCGACATGTCGCTGACCCGGGCGTCGCCGATGTAGACCTCGCCCTCGGTGAGCGTGTCGAGGCCGGCCAGCGTGTGCATGAGCGTCGATTTCCCGGAGCCGGACGGCCCCATGATCGCCGTGAATTCACCGGCGGTGAATTCGACGTCCACACCACGCAATGCCGCGACTTGCGCCTCCCCTTCGCCGTACAGTTTCGTCACCCCGACAGCTCGGGCGGCGACCTGTCGCTTCGTCGAAGCCGAAATGGTCGCGGTCATGACTCACACTCCCCACACGGGTTCTGAGATCGGATGGTTCATAAGCGGGTCACTGTGCACCGTGCCCGGCCGTGGACAAGAACCTACGAGCAGACCCGCTCGCGCCACATCCACCAAACGGCATAGATGGTCTCCCGGTCCGCCCCCCTGTTCCGAGCGCAGATCGAACTCTTGAAACCAGCACTGCGCCGAACGGCAGAGCCCGCCTAGCGTGCTGGACCGAACGGGGTATCCCGGCTCGGCGGCACGGAGGTCGGACATGACAGCCACGCGGACCCTCTCCAGGTTCTGGATGCTCACCAACGAGTTCACCCAGAATCCCTATCCGGTGCTCGAATACGTGCGGCGTGAATGCCCGGTGCGCGAACTCGCCTTTCCGGACGGCGGACGGGCCTTCGTGGTGACCCGCTACGAGGACGCGAAGGCCGCGCTCGCCGATCCGCGGCTCAGCCGGGACATCCACGTTCACTACCGGCTGATGTCCGAGCGCACCGGGCGCACCATGAACCCGCCGCCCGAGGAGGCCAACCACCTCGCGAACCTGGAGCCGCCACGGCACACACCGCTGCGCCGGGCGATCAGCTTCGCGTTCACCCCGCGCCGGGCGGAGGCCCTGCGGCCCCGGGTGGAGGTGATCGCCGACAGCCTCCTCGACGCACTGCCCACCGGGGCCGGCGCCGACCTGATCGCCGGGTACGCCGATCCCCTGCCGGTCATCACCATCGCCGAGCTGATGGGCGTGCCCTCCGACCGGTGGACGGACTTCCTGCGCTGGTCGGCCGCCCTGCGCACGTACTCGCCGACGGACGGTTCCGGCGCCCTGGACCGCAACATCCGTGAGCTGTCCTCCTACATGTCGGAGCTGATCGCCCGCAAGGAACGGGAACGGGGCGACGACCTGCTCTCCGCTCTCATCCACGCCGATCCGGAACGCCGGCTCACCAGCACCGAGATCCTGTCCACCGGGTTCGCCCTGATGACGGGCGGCAACGACACCACCGCGAGCCTGGTCGGCGGGGTGCTCGCGGCGCTGCTGACGCATCCCGCCGAGCGGGAGCGGCTGATGGCGGAGCCGGGCCGGTGGGGCAAGTCGATGGACGAGCTGATCCGGTACGTCGGCCCGATCAGCAACGCGCTGCAGCGCGTCACGACCGAGCCGGTGGAGCTGGGCGGGGTGACCATCCCGGCCGGTGAAGTGGTCGTCATCTGCGTGATGTCGACGAACCGGGACACCGGGCAGTTCCCGGACCGCCCCGGCGAACTGGACCTGGACCGGCCCAAGCCGGCGCACCTCAGCTTCGGGCACGGCATCCACTACTGCTCCGGCGCGCACCTGGCCAAGGTGATCACCGAGATCGCCGCCCGCCGGCTCTTCGAGCGGTTCCCCGACGCCCGGCTGGCCGTCGACCCCGCCCGTCTGGAGTACCAGCAGAACGTGGTCGTGCGCCCGTTGAAGGCCCTGCCGGTCCTGCTGCGTCCGTGAGACCCGGGCGACGCGCCGCTCACTCCGGGCGGCGCATCGCCGTGTAGAGCGCCCGCAGGATGAGGATCGCGCTCACCGCGAGCACGTGGTAGCCGACCAGCGGATACAGCTCCAGCTGCCGGGTCACCCGGGGGCCCTTGCCGGTGCCGAACACCACCAGCATCACCCCCATCAGCCCGGTGCAGCAGGCCATCAGGCTGACGGTCACCTGGTGGATGAGCCCGGAGACGAACCGCCGCTCCCGCTCGTCGGCGAGCAGCCGGATCCGCACCCCGAGCCGGCCCTCCTCCAGTGAGGCGCTGATCCGCTCCGCCCGCCGCGGCAGCCTGCGCAGCATGGGCAGCACGTGCAGCAGTTCCTGGGCCGCTCCGTGCATCAGGGCCGACACCGTCGTCGTACCGGAATCGCCGGCCCCGCCGTACGCCTTCGACGCGCCGGGCCTCAACCGGTCGGTGAGCATGCCGACGGCGAACGCACGCGCCTCCTGCAGAAGGTTGAAGGACGGTGCGAGCCGGGTGAGGGTCCCCTCGATGGTGGCGAGCGCCCGGAACACCGCGGCGACCTCCGGGGGCACCGCCAGCCCGAACTGCGCCAGCATCCGGAACAGGGCGGTGAACATCTCGGTGTCGGGCTGTGCGTCCACGCCCAGGTGGCGGGCCATGAACCGGGCCAGCTCCCGCTCCAGCAGCGGACCGGGCAGCAGTTCCTCGTGCACGGTCGCACGGGTGCCGAGCAGGGTGAGCAGCGCGTCGTGCAGCCCGGCAGGGTCGCCCCGGTCCACGGCGACCAGCAGCTCACGGATGGCGCTCTGCGCGGAGGGGTCGATGCGGCCCACCGAGCCGAAGTCGATCAGCCCGATCCGCCCGTCCTCCAGCAGCAGCATGTTGCCCGGGTGCGGGTCGGCGTGGAAGACGCCCACCCGCAGGATCTGGTGGAGCATCGAGCGCAGCGCGGTGCGGGCCAGTGCCTCCCGGTCGCAGCCCGACTCGTCGGCGACCGCCGCCGCCCGGTCGAAGGTGACGCCCTCCAGCCACTCCTGCACCAGCACCCGCGCCGAGGTGTACTCGTAGTAGACGTACGGGATGCGCACCGGGGCGTCGCCCTCGCGGCCTCCGGTGGCCTTGGCGATGGCGCCCGCGTTGCGCGCCTCGATACGGAAGTCGAGCTCCTCGCGCACGGACCCGGCGAAGCCGTCGCTCAGCTCGCGCAGACCGAAGGCCTGCGCGGCACGCACCCGGCTCTGCAGACTGCGGCTGACCGCGAGGACGATGTCCAGGTCCCGCTCCACCACTTCGCGGATGCCGGGACGCTGGATCTTGACCACGACGGTGGGTCCGCCGCGCAGCCGCGCTCGGTGCACCTGGGCGATGGAGGCGGCGGCCAGCGGCTCGTGCTCGATGCTCTCGAACACCTCGGCGACCGGCCTGCCCAGCTCCTTCCGCAGCACCGCCTCGACCTCCGGCCAGGGCGCCGGGGCCACGTCGCTCTGCAGCCTGCTCAGTTCGTCGATGAAGTGGGGCGGCAGCAGATCGCGCCGGGTGGAGAGCACCTGTCCGAACTTGATGAGAGCCCCGCCGCACTCCTCCACGGCACGGCGCGCCGACCGGGCGGACTGGTCCCCGTACGGTCCGGGCCGCATCGCCCGGTCCCAGCCGGCCCGGCCACGCAGGACCCAGCCCAGTCCGTTGCGCATGAGGATGCGGCTGATCTGCGCGTAGCGGCGGGCACGGCGCATCCGGTCCCCGAAGCCGCGGGCCGCTTGCAGGGGCCGGCTCCAGGTGCCGTAGGGCACGAAGACCTCCAGGGCCACCAGGGTGGCCATCGCCGCGAACAGCGCCAGCGGTATCTGGATGGTCGACAGGGCCCCGAGGTCGTCGTCGCGGTTCCCGGGGACCTGCCCGTAGAGGAAGAGGCTGGCCACGCCCACCAGGCCGGCACCGAGCGCGCGCAGCGGGGCGACGGTGACCCCGAGAAGCCGGCGCGACGCCGTGGAGACGCCGAACGCGAGGACGGCCACCAGGACGGTGGCGATCAGGGCGACGAGGAGAGTGAGGGACACGTCGCCGAATTCACCTTCAGCCAGTAATGCCATGAAACCGCTCCCTGGGGTAGGTCGCGGGTCACCCTAGGCCGATCCCGCCCCGCCCCGGCGTCCCGTGGCAGCTTCATGCAGCCCCGGTGCTCAGCCGCCGGTCGCACCCGCGGCCACGCCGCCGGCTGCCCGGCACCGCGGTCTGTACGGAATCTGTATCCGAGCTTGCACGCCCCTGTACCCGGGGGCGGAGAAGGACGCGGCAATTCGTATGCCGGCTCCTCCGAATCTGTCGTCACGGCCCGCGAAGGCCGCGACCGACACAGAGGAGGAGCCATGCGCGACGATCACGGAACCGCTGCCGGGGTTCAGGATCCGCTGCAGTTCCTGAACGAGATCGAGCAGCGGGCGGCGGTGTGGGCCGGCGTCGGCCTGGAGCCGCCGCAGGACGGTCCGGTGCCCAGGGCGCTGCTCCTCGCGGAATACGTCAACGCGCTCACCGAGCTGATGGCACGACGTGCCGTCGAGCCGCCCGCGGAGATGTACACCTTCGACGAAGGGCACGCGGGCGGCTGCGGCTGACGGCACGGCAGGCACCGGTGGGCCGTCACGGCGCCGCGGACCGCCCACCGCAGGTGCGCGGTCGCCGGCCTCCTGCCCGGGGCGTGCCGGAGGGCGGTCAGGCCGCGGCGAGCGTGTGGCCGTGGGAGCGCCGGGCGAGCAGGCGCGCGAGCGGCGGAAGCCGGTAGGACGGCCAGTCCCCGCCGTCGGCGTCCTCGGCCTCCAGCAGCCCCGCGTCGGCCAGTTGGCCGAGGGCGTCCTCGGCGTCGTCCGCCCCGGTGCCCAGCACGAGGGCGGCGTCGGCGGCGGTCAGCCGTCCCGCGCCCGAGGCGGCGAGCGCCGTGAACGCCGCGGCGAGGGAGGGGGACAGCGTGTCCCGTGCGGCGCTGAGGCCCACCGCCACGTCGAGGCTGCCCAGGCGCAGCTCGGCCAGCCGGCGTTCCTCCGGCTGCAGGCGGGCCACCAACCGGGCGACGGACCACTGGGGTCGGGCCGCGAGGCGGGCCGCGGCTATGCGCAGCGCCAGCGGGTTGCGGTCGCACAGCTCGGCGAGGCGCACCGTGGCCTGGGGCTCGGCGACGATGCGCGGCCGGCCCGCGACGGCGGCGAGCAGGCGCACCGCGTCGGCCGGCGGCATCGGCCCGAGCCGCACCAGGCTGGTGCCCTCCAGGGAGGCGAGCGGGGCGCGGACGCCGGTGACTACGGTGCGACAGGCTCCGCCGCCGGGGAGCAGCGGGCGTACCTGGGCGTCGTCCACCGCGCCGTCGAGGACGACCAGCAAGCGCCGGCCCGCCGACACGGTGCGGTAGAGGTGGACACGCTCGTCGAGTCCGGCGGGCAGGTCGCCGGCGCCCAGGGCACGCAGGAACCAGCCGAGGATCTCGCGGGGGCCGCCGCGCACGGCGGCCGGGGAGCCGAGGTCGGCGTAGAGGTGGCCGTCCGGGAAGGCGTCACGGCACTGCTCGGCGGCCCGGCGCGCGAGCACGGACTTCCCGGTCCCCGGTGCACCGGTCACCACCACGTCGCGCCCGCCCCGCAGCGCGCCGGCCACCTGTCCCACCTCGGCCCGCCGCCCGGTGAAGTCACCGGGCGGCGCGGGCACCAGAGCCGGCACGGGCCGGGCGTCCCCGTCGTGTGCGGGGCCCGCGGCGGGGGCGTGCGGGGCTTGCGCCGCGGTTCCGGCGCCGCCGGCCGCCGTGGGTGCCGCGACCGCCGTGGGTGCCGTGGGTGCCGCGACCGCGGTGGGTGCCGTGGGTGCCGTGACCGCGGTGGCAGCCAAGGGTGCCGGAGAGACGGGAAAAGCAGAAGGGGCGGATGGTGCGGAGGGCGGCGGCAGGGTGGCGGTGAGTATCCGCTGGTGCAGGATGCGCAGGTCCGGGCCGGGGTCGATGCCGAGCTCGTCGGCGAGCAGGCGGCGGCCCTCCTCGTAGACCGCCAGCCCGTCCGCCTGGCGGCCGCACCGGTACAGCGCGGTCATCAACTGGCCCCTCAGCCGCTCGTGCAGCGGGTACCGGTCCACCGCACGGGTGAGGCCCGGCACCGACTCGGCGTGCCGGCCGAGGGCCAGCGCGGCCTCGGCGTGCTGTTCCACGACGGCGAGCCTGGCCTCCTCCAGACGGGGCCCCTCGGCCGCGGCGAAGCGCTCGGTCACGCCGGTCAGCACGGGCCCGTTCCACAGCGCGAGGGCGGCCGCGAGACGGCGTTCGGCCTCGGCGTGCCGGCCCGCCGCCAGATCGGCGGCCCCGGCCTCGCGGAGCTCGCGGAAGGACGCCCAGTCGAAGGAGGCGTCACCGGTGTCCATGCGGTAGCCCTGGCCACTGCGCTCCACGACGACCGTGTCGCCCAGCCCGGTGCGCAGCCGGGACACATAGGTGTACAGCTGCTTGGTGCTGGTGGCCGGCGGGTCGCAGTCCCACAGCAGCGTGGTGAGCCGCTCGTCCGGGACCACCCTGCCCCGGGCCAGCAGCAGGGCGGCCAGCACGGTGCGCTGCTTGCCGCCGCCGAGCGCGATCGGCCGGCCTTCGCGCTCGGCCGACACGAAGCCGAGAATCCGGAAGTCCATGGCGCCCTCCTGCGGCAGGCCCGGCGCGGTCACCGGGCGGACTCCGCAGCACGCTAGGAGGCCGGTCTTCCGTAGCGGCATCGGTGCGATTTCGCCCCCGCGAAAGCGATGCGAAACCGCCGGAGAAAGGCAGCTTCGTACCTTCGTTGTGCACCGCGGCGCTCCGGCCCGCGGGTCACCCGCTCAACGCTCGTCCCCGGGAGGGCACATGCACGGCTTTCGCACCGCTCCGGCCAGGCTCGTCGCAACGACGGGCGCGGCCCTCTGGCTGGCGGTGGCCGGCGCGGGCACCACCCAGGCGCTGGCTCCGCTCACCATGACCACCCACACCGGCGCCGACGACCCGTGGACGGCCGCCCCGCTCGGCGACGACCCGTGGACGGCCGCCCCCAACGGGGACGACCCCTGGACCTGACCTCTCCGCGTGGTGCCGGGGCGGCGTGGCGGGAGTCCTCACGGCCGCACCAGGCCGAACAACTCGTCCATGTCGAGCGGTCCGGACCGCGACAGCAGATCCAGCAGGTGCGTCGTGCGGTCGCGCCAGGACTCGACGCCCACCTCGACGAAGAGGTCGGCGGCGATCTTGAAGCAGTCCGCCGCGCTGTCACGGTCGCCCCGCAGTGCCCGCACACAGCCGAGCACGGTCCCGGCCCGCGCCTCGAGGAAGCGGTCGGGCACGTCTGCGGCCGCCGTGAGCGCCTCCTCCAGCACCTCCTCCGCCTGCGCGATCCGGTGCTGCCGCCACAGCGCCTCGCCCAGCGTGCGCAGCGCGTGGGTCTCACCTCGCCGGTCCCCCGTGGCGCGCACCAGTTCCAGGGCACGCCGGCAGACCTCCTCCGCCCGCTCGCCGTCCCCCTGGTGGATCAGCACCTCGGCCAGCCGCACCGAGCTCTGCGCCTCCCCGCGGGCCGTGCCCAGGTCCCGGCTCCGGGCCACCGCCTCCGACGACAGCAGGAAACTCGCCTGCGGCCGGCCCCGCTCCAGCTCGATCTGCGCGAGCAGGCCCAGGACGTGGGCCTCGGCGTAGCGGTCGCCGGTGCGGCGGAACAGCTCCAGGGAGCGGTGCGCGAGGTCCCGGGCGGTGTGCAGGTCCCCGCGGTGCCGCTCGCACAGGGCCAGGTTGCGCAGGACCAGGGCGCGTCCCTTGTCCTGCCCGGTCTCCTCGAACAGCCGGAGCGCGTCCGCCAGATGGGGGAGGGCGGCGTCGTACGCCCAGCCGACGATCTCCAGGGTACCGAGGGAGTGCAGCATGGCCGCCTCGCCGAGCCGGTCGCCGGCCCGGCGGGCGGCGGACAGCGCCCGGTCGGCGCAGTAGCGCCAGTCCTCCAGGTAGTCGCGGTTCTGGAAGAGGGTGACGCTGGTGAGTGCCAGGTCCCAGGCGTGCGCCGCCTCGCCCTCCCGGGCCAGCTGGTCGACGAGTCCGGTGATGGAGCCGCGCTCGCTGTCGAACCACTCCATGGGGTTCTCCAGCAGGCTGTCCACCAGGTGGTCCGGCAGCGCGTGCAGCGGCGCCGGGCCGTGGACGAGGGTGAAGTCCCCGCCGTACACGCGCCGGTGAGCGGCGGAGGCGAGGGCGAGCCAGGCTCCCGCCGCCCGGCGCAGCGCACCGCGCCGTTCCTCCTCCGGGTCCTCCGCCAGGGACAGCTCCCGCGCGAACAGCCGGGGCAGGCCCTGGAAGCGGTACCGGACGTGCCCGGTGGCCGAGGAGGACGGGATCAGCAACTGCGCGTCGACGAGTTCCTCGATGAGGTCCTCGGCGTCGAACGGGTCGATCCCGAGCAGCGCGGCGCCGACCCAGGCGGCGAAGTCGGGCACGTTGACGGAACCGAGCAGCCGGAACATCCGGGCCGTGGTGATCGGCAGGTCGCGGTAGCTCAGCCGCAGGCCCGCCCGCACCCCGCGCTCGTCCGGGCTGAGTTCGTCGAGCCGGCGGCGCTGGTCCTCGAGCCGGGCCACCAGGGTCCGCACCGACCAGTGGGGTTTGGCGGTCAGCCGGGCGGCGGCGATCCGCAGCGCCAGCGGCAGCCGGTCGCACAAGGTGCTCAGCCGAGCGGTGGCGACCGGGTCGGCGCTCAGTCGGCCGTCGCCGTCGACGCGGGTCAGCAGCGCGATCGCCTCGTCCTGACCCAGGGCGTCGAGGTGCAGCGTGACGCAGGCGTAGTCGCCGGCCAGTGCGCCGCCCATCGGGTCGCGGCCGGTGACCAGGACACAGCAGCGGCCCGTGCCGGGCAGCAGGGGGCGGATCTGCTGGAACGAACGGGCGTTGTCCAGCACGATCAGCACGCGTCTGCCGTCGAGCACGGTCCGGAACAGCGCGCTGCGCTCGCCCAGGTCGGGCGGGATCTCCGAGCCGGGCACGCCGAGAGCGCGCAGGAAGCGGTCGAGGACGGCGCCGGGGCGGTGCGGCGCCTCCTCGTCGTAGCCGCGCAGGTCCGCGAAGAGCTGGCCGTCCGGGAAGCGGCCCGCGACCTGGTGGGCCCAGTGCACGGCGAGCGCGGTCTTGCCCACGCCGCCGATGCCGGAGATCGCGCCGACGGGCAGCGCCGGTCCCTCCAGGTGGTCCAGCAGCCGGTCGAGGGCGGCCAGTTCGGGGTGGCGTCCGGTGAACGAGGCGACACCGGACGGCAGGTGGGCGGGCACGGCCGCGGTCAGCGCGGGAGCCGTCTGTTCGGTGGGCGGGCCGAGGCGCGGGGAGTCGGCGAGGATCTCCTCGTGCATCTCCTGGAGGGCGGGACCGGGTTCGATACCGAGTTCGTCGGCGAGGATCCGCCATCCCTCACGATAGGTCTCCAGGGCCTCGGCGCGCCGCCCGGAGCGGTACTGGGCGAGCATGAGGTGTGCCTTGGCCTGCTCGCGCAGCGGGTGTTCCCGGACGAAGGCGGCCAGCTCGCCCATCACCTCACGGTGCCGGCCGAGTTCGAGGCGCAGCCCCGTGTACTCCTCGTACACGTCGAGCCGCATGCCGGTCAGCCGCGCGGCCTCGGCCTCCACCCGGCCCGCCGAGATGCCCTCCAGCGCCGGGCCGCGCCACATGGCGAGGGCTTGTTCGAAGTGGCCGCACGCCTCCTCGGCTCGACCGCTGCGGGCGGCGGCCCGGCCCACCGCGACGCGTTCCTCGAACTCGACGGCGTCGATGCGGTGTTCGCCGGTGAAGAGCATGTAGCCGGGGTGGCTGGTGACGACCACGTCCTCGACCCCGGCGGCCTCCTTGAAGGCCTTGCGCAGGGAGGAGACGCAGATGGCGACCTGGTTGCGGGCGGTCGAGGGCGGGGTGCCGTGCCAGACGGCGTCGGCGAGGGCCTCGACCGACACGACCCGGTCCGGCGCCAGCAGCAGCATGGACATGATGGTGCGGCGGCGCGCCCCGGTGAGCACGACCGGCTGCCCACCGGCACTGATCTCCAGCGGCCCCAGGATCCGGAACACGACCTGAAGCACGACCTGCCTCCCGATACCGCGGCCGGCCGGGTGTGACCCGGTCGTGCCGCTCTTGCGCTGGTTGATGGGACGTCGGGCTGCCCGCGACGCCGTCGGCAGCTAGCTGCCGCGCCGGCCACCGCCCGTCGTCCAGGACATCGGGGGAACCAGCTCCGGCCGGGTCCAGCGGGCCCTGCGGGGAGCGGGGCCCCGTTCGGCCGAGGCCTCCCCGGATCCGGCTGCCAGGGCGCTGAGCAGGGCTGCGACGACCGCGAGCTCTTCCGCGGTGGGGGTGCCCCGGACGACTTTGTACAGGGTGGGGCCGAGCGGCCCGTCGAAGAGCTGCGTGGACATGGGACGGCTCCTTCACGCCGGGGGGTTGCCGTGCTTGCGGGCGGGCATCGTGGCGTGCTTGGCGCGCAGCACGGCCAGCGCGTCGATGACCGCGCAGCGGGTGTCGGCGGGGTCGATGACGTCGTCGACGAGACCGCGCTCGGCGGCGTAGTAGGGGTGCATCAGCTCGGCCTTGTACTCCTTCACCAGCTGAGCGCGCACGGACTCGGGATCCTCCGCGTCGGCGATCCGCCGGCGGAAGACCACGTTCGCCGCGCCCTCGGCTCCCATCACCGCGATCTCGTTGGCCGGCCAGGCCAGGGAGACGTCGGCGCCGATGGAGCGGGAGTCCATGACGATGTAGGCACCGCCGTAGGCCTTGCGCAGGATCACCTGTATCCGGGGGACGGTGGCGTTGCAGTAGGCGTACAGGAGTTTCGCGCCGTGGCGGATGATGCCGTCGTGCTCCTGACCGACGCCGGGCAGGAAGCCCGGCACGTCGACGAGGGTGACCAGGGGGATGTTGAACGCGTCGCACATCTGAACGAAGCGGGCGGCCTTCTCGCTGGCCTCGATGTCCAGCACACCGGCGAGCACCTGCGGCTGGTTGGCGACGATGCCGACGACCTCGCCGTCCATCCGGGCCAGCGCGCAGATCACGTTGCGGGCCCAGTGCTCGTGCACCTCGAGGTACTCGCCGTCGTCGGCGATCTCCTCGACGACCCCGGCCATGTCGTAGGGCCGGTTGCCCTCCGGCGGCACCAGGTCCAGCAGCCGCTCGCAGCGGCGGTCGACCGGGTCCGCCGAGGGGACGCGGGGCGGCGCCTCACGGTTGTTCCGCGGCAGCATCGACAGCAGGTAGCGGACCTCGGAGAGGCAGGTCTCCTCGTCGTCGTGGGCGAAGTGGCACACACCGGAGGTCTCGGCGTGCACGTCCGCGCCGCCCAGGCCGTTGTGGGTGATCTCCTCGCCGGTGACCGCCATGACCACGTCGGGGCCCGTGATGAACATCTGCGACGTCCCACGCACCATGAACACGAAGTCCGTCAGCGCCGGGCTGTACGCCGCTCCGCCCGCACAGGGACCCAGCATCACCGAGACCTGCGGGATCACCCCGGAGGCCTTGGTGTTGCGCTGGAAGATCCCGCCGTACCCCGCCAGCGCCGAGACACCCTCCTGGATGCGCGCGCCGGCACCGTCGTTCAGCGACACCAGCGGAGCGCCCGCCGCGATGGCCATGTCCATGATCTTGTGGATCTTCGCCGCGTGCGCCTCGCCCAGCGCACCGCCGAAGATCCGGAAGTCGTGCGCGTAGAGGAAGACCGTCCGCCCCTCCACCGTCCCCCATCCGGTGATCACACCGTCCGTGTACGGCTTCTTCGCCTCCAGCCCGAACCCCGTGGCCCGGTGCCGCCGCAACTGCTCGACCTCCCGGAACGATCCCGCGTCCAGCAGCAGTTCGATCCGCTCCCGCGCCGTCAGCTTGCCCCTGGCGTGCTGCGCCTGCGTCGCCCTGGCATCCCCCGCCTCGGCCTTCCGGCGGATCAGGGTCAGCTCAGCGACCCGGTCGTGCATCGACATGGCCGGCTCCCTCTTCCTTCGGTCTTCCGTCAGTTCGCCCGCGCGGCGACGGTGTCGCACAGCGCGTAGACGGCTCGGCGGGCCGGCAGCGACGGGAGTGACCCGACCGCCGCCCGGGCCTCGTCGAGCCATCGGTGCAGGGACTGCTCGGCCCGGCGCGCGGCCGTACCACCGGTCCGGGCCAGGAGAGCGGGCCGTCGCGCGGGCCCCACGGACCCGCGGGTCCCCGGGGCCCGGCCGCGCACCGCACGGCGCATCCGGGTGCCGGTGCGCCGTGCACCCGCCGCGCACAGGTCGTCGGCGATGCGCAGGGCCACCCCGAGGTGCTCCCCGCACCGGATCAAGGACCGGACGTACGGTTCCGGCGCGGCGGCCTGCAGGGCGCCGAGGCCGAGTGCCATGCCGAGCAGTGCCGCGGTGTCTCCCGCCGTCGCCTCGACGTAGTGGGTGAGGGCGTCCTCTCCGGGTGCGGGCCCGGTCAGGGTGCGCAACTGCGCCGCCGCGAGCCGGCCGGCCGTACGGGCGTTGAGCCGCAGCGCGTCGGGGCCGAGGCCGGCGGCGAGCTGTGCGGAGCGGGCCGGCAGCCAGTCGGCGGCCGCTCCCCGCCCGGCGTCCCGGACGGGCGTGGCGGACAGCAGCAGGGACAGGTGGACCAGCTCCGTGACGACCGCGGCCCGGGTCACACCCTCCCTCCAGGGCTCTCCGAACTCGGCCCCGAGGAGCGTGAGCATCATGGGGAGGCGTCCGCCGTCCCGCCTCGCGAGCCGGTCGGCCCGCTCGACGGCGTCCGCGTCGGGCATGCCGTCCAGGCAGTCGCGCAGACACTTCTCGGCGGCGCCCATCGCCTCGCGCATTCTCGACTCGAACTCGGGAGCCCGCAAATCCAGTTGCCTCAGGAGACCGGTTTCGTCATACACGAAGTCAGCACGCGTCTGCACGAGGTTCATGACCGCAGACCCCTCCCACCGCACCGAGAAGCACAATTCACCACCGAATGGCGGCACCTGGCCCCGACTCTGACACCACGACGGAACCGGGCCAACAACACTGTCAGGAAAGTGCCATTGCGCGGCGACAACCACCGCACCGGCCCCCGGCGCACCTTCCTGCCAACCTTTCCGCCACACCCCCTGGACACGGCCGTCGCGGCTTTACACTCCCCTATCGAAAACTCGAGGAAAGGGACGGAAATTGAGCAGACGATTCGCCCGAACCGCATTGGCGGCAGCCGGACTCACCCTTCTTTTCGGCGGAACGGCGACCGCCGCGCCCGCCGCGCCCGCCGGCGGAACGGACACCCCGCGCAGTTGTGAGGGGGTACGGCTGACCGGGTCCCTGCCGGTGCCACCGGCGGGCCTCTCCGCTCGGCAGGCCGTCACGATCGGCGAGGACTGCACCCCGGTACCGGGCGAAGTGCGGTATGTCCCGGCGGGTTCCGCCCCTGGCGCCGCACGGGAGGCCGGTGTCGCGGCCGCGGATTCCGCCGGCCGTCATGTGCGCGGCTGGAACGAGATGTACGACTGCTGCAACATCCGGATGACCGGCCTGTACACCACGGCCGACTGGGACACGGCCGGCGGACGGATCACCACGGCGTCCAGCGGGGCGACCCAGGGCTGGAACCGCGAGCCCTGGGACGCCGGCTGGTCGCTCGCGTCGGCCGCGAACACCCAGGACTGTTCGGCCGACTGCGGCTCCGTCACGGCGGGGGCCGACGCCTCCTTCACGTACCGGGGCATCTTCGACGCCACCGGCGACCGGTACGCCAACACGCACCGCACGTCGGTGCGGCTCAACGCGGACGGCACCGCCGCCTGCACCTTCGACGTCGAGCTGAAGCACACGTTCATCGGCTGGAACTGGCAGCACGGCTGCGAGTGACGGAAGGGGCGGGCGGGCCCCGCGGGGCTCGCCCGCCGCGTCACGCGCGGGCGGCGCGGCCGGCCGTCGCGGAGGACTCCCGGCCCACCGCGTTCGTCCCTCGTTCCGGGCCCGCGGGCTGCCGGTCGGACTCAGCGGCCTCACGCCCCCGGATCCTTGCCGGACGCGGCGGTCCGGCCGACCGCGTCGGGCAGCAGCCGCGTGCCGCTCCGGGCCGCCCGGCGGGCCCGACCGGTGGACGCCCGCGGCCGGGCGGGACAGGACGTCGCCGCCCCGGCCGTGCGGCCCCGACCGGCCACCCGGTCCCGCGCACCGGCTCGCGAGGAGAGTGAGGAGTGTGTCGCTTCCCGTACCGGCGCCTCCCCGACGACCGGACGGCTCACCGGCACGACGACCGTGCGACCTGCCCCCCCCCCGGGAGGCGCCCGGCCGAGGACCGGGTCCACGACAGGGGGCTCGCTCCCGCGGTAGCGGCCCCGGCCGGTGGCGCCCGGCAGGGCCCGGCGGGGGCTTCGCGATCAGACGGGACCGGTCGACACGACCCGGTCATCGGCCGGGCGGCCTGCCGCCCTGGACAGGCGCACCCCGTTGCTGAGTTCCCCGGCCGCGTCGACGGCGGCACCGAGCAGGAGCCGGCTCGGCGTGGCGGGCATCCGGGGGCCGCGCCCGGTGAGGGTGAGCGCCGCGATCACGTGGTCACCGAGCGCCCACACCGGTACCGCCGTGGACAGGGCGCCCGGAACCATGGGATCGGGACCGTGCGCCCAGCCGCGCCGCCGGACCTGGGCGAGCTGAGCGGCACTGAAACGGGCGTCGCGCAGCCCGTCGTAGAGGATTTCGGGCTCCTCCCAGGCGAGCAGCACCTGGGCGACGGGGCCGGCGGAGGCCAGTGCCGTGCCGACCGGTACCTCCTCGGCGCCTCCGGGCCCGCTGGAGGTACCGATGCAGATCTGCGCGGCGCCGTGCCGGCGGAAGAGCCGGGCATGCAGTCCGGTCAGCGCGTGCAGATCCTCCAGGACGGGCGCGGCCGCCTGGACCAACTGGTCGCGACGGACTTCGACGGCGATGTTCCCGAGCCGCGGGCCGACCACGAACCGTCCCCGGAAGTCCCGGGCCAGCAGTCCCAGCCGCTCCATGCCCTGTGCGATGCGGTGCACCGTGGGGCGGGCGAAGCCGCTGATCTCGACCAGTTCGGCCAGCGACGCCGGCCCCTGTTCGACCACGGCGAGCAGCGTGGACACCTTGTCCAGCACGCCGATGCCGCTGCGCCCGGCCGGCGGCCTGATCGCGACGCTCATCGTTCCACCGCCGGCGGCACGGGCAGGGCGGCGGGGCCGTCCACGGAGACGATCTCGACGTCCGGGGCGGTCCGGCGGATCAGCCCGGCCAGGGTGCGGCCGGGGCCCAGTTCGACCAGCCGGCGGCAGCCCAGCCGCTCGGTGAGGGTGCCCACGCTGCGTTCCCACAGCACCGGGGAGGTGAGCTGCCGTACGCCGAGACCCGGCCAGTGCCGGCCCTCGGTGTACGGCTCGGCGTCGGCGTTGGCCACGACCGGGAGATGGCCGGGCGCGAACGGCGCCTGCCGCAGGGCCTGGCCGAGGGTTTCGGCGGCGGGGGCCATGTACGGGCTGTGGAACGCGCCGCCGACGTCCAGACGCAGCATCCGGCCGCCGATCGTGCCGGCCCGGGAGCCGACCTCCCCGACTCCTTCGGGCGAGCCCGAGACGACGATCTGGCCGGGCGCGTTGACGTTGGCGACCCAGACGTCGGCGCCCTCGGCGCGGACCTCGCCGACCAGCCCCTCGACCCGGTCGAGGGGGGCGGCCACCATGACGCCCATGGTGCCCTCCCGGGCCAGAGCCGCCTCCCGCATGGCCCTGCCGCGCGCCGCCACGAGAGCGGCGGCCGCGGAAACGGTGAGGGCGCCGGACGCGGCCAGGGCCGCGTACTCGCCAAGGCTGTGACCGGCGCACGCGACGACGTCCGGGCCGAGCATCCCGGACCGCACGGCCTCCGCGTGCGCGATCGACGCGACGGCGAAGACGGCGAGCTGGGCCAGATCGGTGCGCCTCAGTTGCTCTCGCGGGGTGCGCAGCAGCAGTTCCTCGACGTCCTCCCCCGTCACGGCGGAGATCTCGGCGGTGAGCTCCCAGGACGGAGTGTGCCGCCAGGGCACGCCCATCCCCTCTTTCTGCGTCCCCTGTCCGGGGAACACCAGGCCGACCGGTACTCGATTCATGGACTCGCCTTCCGCACGACAGCCATCCGTGGTAGCGACGGGGCCGGGTCCGGCTGCGGCCGGGCGGCCTGCCTGGCCGCAGCCGGGCCCGGCCCCGTGCACCGACGGCCCGCCGGAGGGGTACCGGCCGTCGGGGACGGGGACGTGCCCGCCGCGGAGCCCCGTTCCTGGTGCCCATGGAACTGGCCGGGCGGATCGTGCGGCAACGGACCTTTCAGGAAGATGCCAGGGTGCCCTTGTGCGGCGGACCGGACCGGGTCGCGGGTGGCAGCAAACCCAGTTCCGCGGCGCGGACTCCCGCCTGGAAACGGGAGCTCGCCCCCAGCAGCGCCATGATGTCGGCGACGTGGCGCCGGTAGGTACGCACCGAGATGTTCAGCTCGCGGGCGGCGACCTCGTCGGTCACGCTGGCCTGCAGGGCGCCGAGGATCCGCCTGCCGAGCGCTGCCCGGTCGCGGTCGCCGAAGACGATGCGCTCGCCGGCGGGCACGGCGTGCGCCCACACGTTGTCGAACAGCGTGGTCAGGGTGTGCAGCACCTCGGGCACGCGGATCACCGAGGCGCGCCGGCCGACCGCCGAGTGGGCGACGACGACGGCGGCGGCGCCGTCGGCGATGATCGCCTGCAGTGGCGGGATGCCGGTGATCCGGATGCCCGCCGGATGTTCGCGGCCCAGCTGTTCGCGTACGAATTCCTCGTCGATCAGCTCGGGGCTGGCCAGCAGCCGGACCGCGACGTCCTCCTGCGCGGCGTAGACCAGTTCCCGCTCGGTACGGCCCGCCTGTTCGTCGGAGCCCCGCCGGCGGGCGTGCACGATGTCGATCGTGCGTCTGGCCCCGGCGATGAGGCCCTGTGCCTCGTCGAGCACGGTGTCGTAGTCCTGGGGCAGGACGGTGATCAGCTCCTCCTCACGGCTACGGGAGCGGTGCAGCGCCACCGTCGTCTCGATCAGTGCCTGGACTTCGAGCAGGGAACGCTCCAGCTCGTCGTCTCCCCTGTTGGGCACGTCGTCTTCCACCCTCTTCACATGGTGTGTGGGAACGGCCGGCACGGGCCTGCCCGGTCCGTACCGGTTGTGTCGCGCAGCGGTGCGGCTACTCCGAGAGCAGTCCGAACTCGACGGCCCTGACACCGGCCTGGAAACGCGAGTTGGCGTCCAGTGCGCGCATGATTTCCGCGACGTAGCGGCGGTAGGTGCGCAGTGACACGTTCAGTTCGCGGGCGGCCGTCTCGTCGGTGTGGCCCGCGCGCAGCCGCTCCAGGATGTAGCGGGCCAGTTCGGTGCGCACCCGGGGGCTGAGCTGGAGGTGGCCGGCCAGCGGCCGGCCGCGCGACCATGCGCTGGCGAAGAAGAGTTCGAGGGCGCGGACGGTGGCGGCGTCGTAGACGACGGCGGCCGGGGCGGGGCTGCTCTCGGCGGACTGCACGAGCGAGGCGGAGCCGTCGACGACGAGGATGGCACGCAGTTCGCTGCGGGACACCCGGACCGCGACGCGCTTGTCGGTCAGTTCGGTCAGTGGCGCCAGGGAGGAATCCGCGACCTCGGCGGAGCACAGCACCCGCACGGTCACCTCCTCGGGGACCTCCGTGAGTAAACGCACGGTCGTGTCGGTGAACTCGCCGACGTCGTCCAGCATCGCGCACACGGTGTGGCGGGCGGGGCCGATGAGCGACTCGAGGACTTCCGTGATCTGTACCCCGCCCGTGCGCGCCACCGGAGTGGGCAACTCCGCGCGCTGCCGGTGCAGCGAGACCGTGTTCTCGATCAGGGCGCTGGCCTCCAGCAGCACCCGTTCCACATGGGCGGCGTGATCGGCCGCTTCCGGCCGCACCACACCTGCCACGGACTCTTGTTCGATCACCGGCTCCGACATGACATCCCCCACGTCTTTGAAGTCCGACCGCCCCCGACGAACCCCGGCGTCATGCCGGTCGTCGCGGCCTCTCCCGCCAACTCTGGCAGGCGGAGCTGCTTTGCAATTTCTGCCGTCACAAAGAAGAAGATCACAAGCAGCCCGACAGTAGTTGACGGCATAAGGCGGAGTCAACCGATCCGCACCGCCGACGGAATGCGAATGACTGGTCAATCCCAAGGCAGACATCTCGCAAGAATCGGGCCCCGGGAGCGGCGTCGATGTCAGCAAAGTGCATCCAAACGCGGAAACGGAGCTTCCAATTTCCGTTACCGTCACGCACTGCAGTGCCGCGCTCACTCATCGCAGTATCCATGTCCGCTAGCGGCCAACCGTCCCACAGAGCGAGCAGGTTCTCGCCTACGGTCACATCGTGAACACACGCAGCACACGAACCATGCGGTCTGCGTGCGCAGCCCCTGCACGGACACCAGACCGCCCCGAGGCCCTCCGGGGAAAAAGTGGACCATACATGCGATTCGCGTCACCCCCTCCTCCCGGCATCACCGGAACTCGGAAATGGGATTCCAGAGGCACGCAAAATCTCGCTATTTTCTTGATGTCCAACGAATCCCCGGTAAACCGAATCACTCGGCCCGGGGCGGTAAACACGACCCCCCGTCCGACTCGTTTCGGAGTTGCGTGAACGGCCGCGATATCGAGTCGAACAGCGTATGAACTCTGGAGCCGCATCGGCTCCGGATCTTCCCGACGATCACCGCACGCCCCGTCAGCACCCGCCCCGCGTGCCCACCAGGCAAGGGAGACCACCGTGCACACCACGCGTCAGAAGACCATCGCCGACCTCCTGCTGCACGCCGCCCGGCACCACTCCGGTTCGGGCATCCGCCACTGTCTCGGCGGAGCGTCGGCCGGCTTCCTGGACCAGAGCTATGCGGAACTCCGCGACGACGCACTGCGGCTGCTCACCGGACTGCGCGAGCGCGGACTGCGCCCGGGAGACAAGGTCGTCCTGCTGCTGGAGCGCCCCAGGGATTTCCTCACCGCCTTCTGGGCCGCCGTCCTCGGCGGTCTCGTCCCCTGCCCCCTGGCCCCGCTCGGCGCGGACCCGGAACGCGGTGCCGCCCAGCTCCGCCACGTGCACACCCTGCTTGACGACCCCCTCGTCATCACCGCCGGCCGCGGCCACGGCCTGCCGCGGGTGGAGGGCCTCACCGTCGCCGGGCTCGACGAGCTGCGCACGGACCGGATCGCCGAGCCCCACGACGGCGCCCGGCCCGGCGACACCGCGGTGCTCGTGCTCACCTCCGGATCCACCGGGAACTCCAAGGCCGTCATCCTCACGCACGCCAATCTGCTGGCGTCCATGGCGGCGAAGAACGGCCACCAGCGGCTGGCCGCCGGCGACACGACTCTCAACTGGGTCTCCTTCGACCATGTCGCGGCTCTCCTGGAGGGCCACCTGTTCCCGTTGTCCACCGGCAGCCGCCAGCTGCACGTGGAGCCCCGTGTCGTCCTCGGCGATCCCCTGGAGTTCCTGCGGCTGATCTCCCGGCACGGCGTGACGATGACGTTCACCCCCAACTTCCTGCTGGGCGCGCTGCTGTCCGCGGCGGACCGCCTGGACGACGTGGAGGAGCGGCTCGACCTGTCCCGGCTGCGGCACATCGTCAGCGGCGGCGAGGCGGTGGTGTGCGCCACCGGCGAGGCGTTCCTCGACCGGTTCGCGTCCCACGGCCTGGCCCGCGACGTCCTCTGGCCCGCTTTCGGGATGACCGAGACCTGTGCCGGCAGCATCTACTCCCGAGGGGTCTTCCCCGACGCCGACCGCGGTCAGGAGTTCGCCGGCCTCGGCACCCCCGTCGAGGGCCTGCGCATACGCGTCGCCGACGGTGAGGACCGCGCGCTGCCCGACGGCGAGATCGGCGAACTCCAGCTGACCGGGCCCATGATCACGCCGGGCTACCACAACAACCCGCGGGCCACCGCCGAGGCGTTCACCGCCGACGGCTGGTTCCGCAGCGGCGATCTGGGGTGGATCGACAACGGCCGGCTGACCCTCATCGGCCGCAGCAAGGACAGCATCATCGTCAACGGCGTCAACTACTTCAGTCACGAACTGGAGACCACCCTGGAGCAGCTGCCGGGCGTGACCGCCTCCTATGTCGCGGTCTTCCCCACGCGCGCGCCCGGTGACGACACCGAGCGGGTCGTGGTCGCGTTCTGCCCGCGGGCCGCCGACGGCGAGACGGACGAAGCCGTCGACGAGGGCACGCTGTACAAGGCACTCGTGGCCATCCGCAACACCGTGGTGCTGCACTGGGGTTTCCGTCCCGCTCTCGTCCTTCCGCTGCCGCGCGAGTCGTTCTGCAAGACCAGTCTCGGCAAGACCCGGCGCGCCCTGATGCGGCGCCACCTGGAGTCCGGCGCGTACGACGGCGTACGGCAGTCCGTGGCCGACCTCACGCTGCGCATGCTGGGCGGCTACACCCCGCCCGCCGACGGCACCGAGCGCGTCCTCGCCGAGATCTACGCCGACATCCTCGGTGCCGACCCCGCCACGATCGGCGCCGACGCCAACTTCTTCGACCTGGGCGGCACGTCGCTCGACATCCTCCGGCTGCGCAGCAGGGTCGCCCAGCGGCTCGGCGCCGTCGGGCTGGAGGTCATCACCGTGCTGCGGGCTCCCACCGTGCGCGGCCTCGCCCGGCACCTGGCCACCACGGCCCCGGGCCCGGCGCCCTCCTACGATCCGGTGGTGCCGATGCAGACGAGTGGCGCCAAGACCCCGCTGTTCTGCGTCCACCCGGGAGTCGGCGAAGTCCTCGTCTTCGTGAACCTCGCCCAGTACTTCACGGGTGACCGTCCCTTCTACGCGCTGCGCGCCCGCGGGTTCAACGAGGGCGAGAAGCCCTTCGCCACCTTCGACCAGATGGTGGACGGCTACGTGGCCGCCATCCGCGCCCGGCAGCCGCACGGCCCCTACGCCGTGGCCGGCTACTCCTTCGGCGGCGCCGTCGCCTTCGAGATCGCGAAGGTACTGCGCGACCAGGGGGAGCGGGTCGACTTCGTCGGCAGCTTCAACCTGCCGCCGCACATCAAGTACCGCATGGAGGAACTGGACTTCGCCGAGACGGCCGTCAATCTGGCGTTCTTCCTCGCCCTGGTCGACGGCGAGCAGGCCCGCCGGCTGCCCGGCGTGCTGCGCGGGCTGCCGGTCGAGGAGCAGATCGACCGCCTCGTCGGCCTCTTCCCGCCCGACCGGATGACCGAGCTCGACCTCGACGCCGAGAAGTTCGGCACCTGGGCGGAACTCGCCAACGCCCTGACCGATCTGGGTCGCGACTACCGCCCGAGCGGCAGTGTGCCGTCGATGAGCGTCTTCTACGCCACTCCCCTGCGCGGTACCAAGCAGGACTGGCTCGACAACGAGCTGCGCCGCTGGGACGAGTACACGACCGGCCCCAACCGCTACATCGAGGTGCCCGGTGAGCACTACACGCTGATGGGCCCGCGCCACGTGGCGTCGTTCCACACGGCCCTGCGCCGGGAGCTGGACCGCGCCCTCGCCGACGCCGACGCCGCACGCCCGCGGCCGGACGGCACCCGCTGAACACGACCGCACGGAACCCCGCACACACGCAGATGGAGGGCACAGAAATGCTGAAGGGCAAGAAGATCCTGGTCACCGGCGGCACCGGCCAGGTGGCCCGGCCGGTCGCCGAGGCACTCGCCGAGCACAACGAGGTCTGGTGTCTCGGCCGGTTCGGCGCACCCGACGTCCGACGGGAACTGAACGAGCGGTCCATCGTCACCCGGTTCTGGGACATGACAGATCCCTCGGGCGGGAGCCTGGAACGCGTACCCCAGGACTTCACCCATGTCATCCACTCCGCCGTGCTGCGCGGCGACGACGGCGATTGCAACGCCGTCGCCGAGATCAACGCGGTCGCGACCGGCCGGCTGATGACGCACTGCCGAACGGCCGAATCGTTTCTCTATGTCTCTACGGGCGCCCTGTACGCCCGTCGGACCCTCGACCACGCCTACACCGAGAGCGACCGGGTCGACGCGGTCGCCGACTGGCTGCCGGCCTACCCGGTGGGCAAGCTCGCCACCGAGGGCGCGGTGCGCGCCTTCGCCCGGGTGCTCGGCCTGCCCACGACCATCGCCCGCCTCAACATCGCCTACGGGCCCGGAGGTTACGGCGGTGTGCCGATGCTGTACTTCCGGCGCATGCTCGCCGGCGAGGAGATCCCGGTGCCGCTCGAGGGGCAGAACTGGTGCTCCCCGTTGCACACGGACGACCTCGTCGCCCAGGTGCCGCAGCTGTGGCGAGCGGCCGCCGTCCCGGCCACGCTGGTCAACTGGGGCGGGGACGAGGCCGTCGGCATGACGGACTGCGTCCGCTACATGGCGGAGCTGACCGGTGTGCCCGCGAAGCTGGTGCCGAGCCCGGTCACCCGGGAGACCTACCGGTTCGACCCGACCCTGCGCCGGTCCCTGACCGGCCCCTGCACGGTCTCCTGGCGGGACGGCGTCCGCCGCACCCTCGAGGCCCACTTCCCCGAGCACGTCCGCCGGCCGGCCCACGTCTGAGGAGCATCGCGTCCATGTCGAACCCCCTGCCCGCCGACTCCGCACCGGCCTCCGCCACGGCGCCCCCCTCACCCAACGTCAGTCTGATCCAGGCCGCCTACCGGGCCTTCCACTCCCGTGACGTCCAGGGCCTGCTCGGCACGCTCGCCCCCGACGTGCGCTGGGTCCACCCCGACGGCATGGCCGACTACGAGCTGGGCGGCACCAAGTACGGGCACGACGGCGTACGGGAGTTCCTCGCCCGCGTGCCCCGTGTGCTGGGTGGAATGCGGCTCGAGCCACAGGAGTTCGTCGAGGCCGGAGACCGCGTCGCCGTCTTCGGTGAACGGTACGTGACCTCCGTGCGCGGCCGCACCGAGCGGATGAAGTTCGTGCACTCCTGGACACTGCGCGACGGCAAGGTCGCCGTCATGGAGGACATCTTCGACACGGTGCTGCTGCACCGCCTCATCGAGAGCTGACCGCTCGGTGGCCGGGGAGCCGTCCCGCGGCCACCGGCCGGGGCCCGTCACACGGACGGGCCCCTCAGCTCATGCGCTCCCCCGCCCGCCGCCACACCACGGCGTCCTCGGACAACTCGTCCACCGCGTGGCGCACCTCGGTGATGACGGCGTCGACGGCCGGCCGGTCCAGGTGGCCGCGGCGGACCACCAGGGACAGGTGGCGGACCAGCTCCGGTCCGTCGAGGGCGACCCGGCGCACCGGGCACCCCGGCCGGTCGGGCACCAGGTCCGGGAGCAGCGAGACACCCCAGCCGAACGAGACGAGCCCGAGCACGGCGTGGGGGTCGCTGGTGCGGGCCACCACGTCGGGTGCGAAACCGGCCTGGGCGCAGGCGTGCAGCGCGAGGGCGCCGAGGCCGGAGTCCGTGGTCAGCACCCAGGGCTGTCCGGCGTACCCGGCGAGCGTGCGCGGCAGCGGGTGGCGGTCCCCGGGACCCGGATGCGCCCCCGGGGCCGATCCCTCGGGGCCGACGACCAGCCGCACCCGGTCCCCGACGAGCGGCTCCTCGTGCAGCCCGGCGACGGGCGGATCCGGTACGTGGTCGTAGCGCACCGCGAGCGCGAGGTCGACCTCACCGAGCCGGACGGCCTCCCGGGTCCCGCCGACGGGCAGCCCCCGCAGAACGATCCGCAGATCCGGGTGGGCCCGCCGCACCCGGGTCAGCGCGGGCACCAGCATCGCGGGCCCCTCGTGGAACGGGACGCCGACCCGCAGCTCGCCGCTCACCCGGCCGCTCGACGCCGCCAGTTCGGACTCCGCCGCTTCCAGCCCGACGAGAATGCGCTCGGCGTGGTCCACCAGCAGCCGGCCCGCCGCGGTCAGACAAGCCCGGCCCCTGCCCCGGTCCAGCAGCTCCGCGCCGGTTTCCGCCTCCAGGGTCGACAGCTGCTGCGAGACCGCGGACCGCGTGTAGTTGAGGGCCTCCGCGGCGGCCGCGATCGACCCTCGGGCCTGGACCTCCCGCAGTAACACCAGCTTTCGAACGTCAAGCACCTTGTGTCCCGTCAGTTCCGCTAACGCCGACCGTCGTCGACCACCACGTCGTGCCGCGCGACTCGGGCCCTTCCGATCGCTTGAATGGTGTTGTCTTGTACCTGCTCCTGCACGGAGGAATCGTCCGCGCATGCCCACTCTGCTTCACCTCGACTGCAGCGCGCGCCCCGAATCGGTCTCCGCGCAGATCACGGCGGAGTTCGCCGCGGCATGGCGTGTGGCGCATCCGGAGGGCCGGCTCCGCCACCGGAACCTGGCCCGGTGTCCCGTCCCGCACGTCGACGGCGCCCACATCGAGACCGTCACCCGGCTGGAGACCGCGGGCATCGTCGACCTGGAGGAGGCGCGGCAGGCGGCACGCACGCTGCCCGAGCGCCGGTCGTGGAGCACGACCTGGAAGCTCATCGACGAACTCCTGCTCGCGGACGTGCTGTTGATCGGTCTTCCGGTGTACCACCTGTCGGTCCCCTCCGTTTTCAAGGCCTGGCTCGACCGGATCGGCATCCCGCCACTGTTCGTCCTCCCCAAGACCGGCCGGGGACCCTTGTCCGGCACCCGGGTCGTGGTGGCCACGGCGCACGGCGCGGCCTACGGGCAGGACGTGCCGCACGAAGACTTCCTGGAGCCCCATCTGCGGGCGGTGTTCCGTGCGCTCGGTCTCGCCGACGATCTCGTCTTCCTGCGCGCCGAGATGACCAAGGCCGGGCACGTACCCTGGCTTTCCCCGTTCCGGACCGCCGCACAGGGCTCACTCGAGCAGGCGATCGAGAGCGCCCGCGAGGCAGCGCGCCGCTGAGGACGCGGCCGCGCGTGCCGCCGCCGCGCGGTGGCGCGTGGCCCCGGCGGCGTCTTCAGTGGGTGCGGGACCCCACGAAGTCGCACAGTGCGCCGAGAGCGCGGCGCGGTCCTCCCGACGGCAGCGAGGCCAGCGACTCGCGGGCTCCGGTGAGCCGTTCGGTCATCAACGCGCGTGCCCGGTCCACGGCCGGGGACCGCTGCAGGAGGGCGAGAGCCCGGTCGCGGTCCTCGCCCTGCACACCCCCGGGCCTGCCGAGCAGCCCCCGCAGCTCCTCGTCTCCCGGGTGTGCGTCCTCGAGAGCCAGCAGCATCGGCAGTCCGGCCACGCCGACTTCGAGGTCCTTGCCCTGCTCCTTGCCCGACTCGCCGACGGACGAGGTGATGTCGAGCAGGTCGTCGGATATCTGGAAGGCCACGCCGAGGTGCTCGCCGTACCGTTCGAGTGCCCTGCCCACACGGTGCGGGGCGCCGGCCTGGACCGCGCCGAGACGCAGGGCGAAGGAGATGAGGGACGCCGACTTGTCGGACACCACTGCGAAGTAGTGGTCCAGGCGGTCCTCCGGCAGGGCCGGGCCGGTGAGCTCCAGTACCTGGCCCCGTACCAGGCGCTCGGACGCCTCGGCCTGCAGGGGTATCGCCTCGGGCGTGAGTCCGGCCGAGAGCTGGGCGGCCTTGGCGAGCAGCCAGTTGCCGGACCGGACGGCGACGGTGTTGCCCCAGCACGCGTTCACGCTGACGACGCCGTGCCGGAAACGGGCCTCGTCCATGACGTCGTCGTGGTGCAGGGAAGCCGTGTGGACCAGCTCGGACACGACGGCGGCGTCGATGACGCCGGGCCGGTCGAGGTCCCCGAACTCGGCGCCCAGCAGGGTGAGCAGCGGACGGAAGCGTTTCCCGCCGGCGATGACGAGGTGGCCGGCCACGTCGGCGAGCACCGGCACGGACGGTTCCCGCACGCAGGCCAGCAGCCGGTCCTCGACCAGGCCCAGGTTGCGCAGCATGCGGCGCTCCAGCGCCTTCTCCCGGACGGTGAGCCGGGCGACGATGGACCGTCCGCGCACGCGGTCGGTGAGCGCGGGCATCAGGTTTCTCCTCTGGGTCGCGGCCGCCGGGCCGTTCCTCTGCGATCACAACATTAGGAACACGTCCAGGGCCCACCGCAGCGGAAGTGTCAGCTACCGGACAGGCGGCAGGTGCGCGACAACCGGATTTCCCGGCTCACGGCATGCCCGACGGCAACAACCTGCCACCGCGACCACCGCCGTCGGCCAGGACCCGTCAGTCGAAGGCCGTGGCCACAGCGTCCGAGAGCCGGTTCAGTATGTCCCGCGAGAGTTGCACCGAGCCGGTGAACGAGAGGAAGCCGTGAACGGCTCCCTCGACCGGGAGGTGCTGGACCGGCACGCCGGCGTCGGCCAGCCTGCGGGCGTAGTGGTCGCCCTGGTCGCGCAGGGGGTCGTTCTCGGCGGTGGCGACGACGGCGGGAGCGAGTCCGGCCAGTTCGTCGGAGCGCGCCGGCGAGACCCGCGGGTCGGCGCCCTGGTCCGGGGTGCTGAGGTAGGCGCCCCAGAACCACTCGAGGTAGGAACGGGAGAGGACCGGGCCCATCAGGTTCTCGTACATCGAGGGGCTGTCGTCGAACCGGTCGACCGCCGGGTAGGCGAGCACCGGGAGGGCCAGCATCTCGCCCTGCGCGAGGTGCTGGAAACCGCCTTCGCCGGACATGGGACACAGGCGGCGGCAAGCGCGGCCCGCTCCCCTTCGTCCTCCGTCACGTCTGACGGGCCGGGTGAGGCGGACAGGTCTGCCAGCGGTTGGTCAGCCATGTCGATCACTCGTTCGGCGTTGTCGCGGTCGCCGTGCATCAGCAGCAGGAAGCCGGCAACCCATGCGGCACGGCACCAGGAGAAGACCGCTGCCGGCGACTCGGAGGGGCATGGGTGACGGTCGATGATCACCTGCATCCAGTGAGCGCCTTCGCTCACCCTGCCCGACGTCAGACAGTGCAGCCAGAAGCCCTGAGCTGCACGCAGGACGGCTTCGGCGGGCTCCCCAGCCGGCGGAACCGCAGTGACGATCTGTCGCAGGTTGGGGTGCTCGGGACGCAACCGCCGCAACCAGTTGGCCTGTTCGGCGGAGCCGTAGGCGGCTCCCGCCCGCGCCGCGAGATCGAGGAAGTAGGCACGGTGGCGGCGTACGGCATTCTGCGCGTGGTCGTTCTCCCGGAGACGCTCCAGCCCGTAGGCGCGGACCGTCTCGAGCAGGTGGAGCCGGGTGTGGCCGCCCACGTCCACCCTGCTGACAAGGGACTTGTCCACAAGACCGGACAGGGTTGCGAAGGCGTCGGCAGCACGGTCGCCGACCGGAGCCCGCGTTCCGTGCGTGGAAGTGGCCCCGCAGAGCTGCTCGGCATCAGTCAGCAGCACTCCCCCGGCACACAGCGACAGCTGTTGCCAGGCGGCCCGTTCGTCCTCGGTGCACAGGTCCCAACTCCAGTCGAACAGCGCACGCAGTGCGCGGTGTCGCGGATGCGCGGTGCGCTCACCGCCTCCCGGACCGAGCAGGCGAAACCGGTGCTCGATCCGCTGCGCGAGTTCCTCCAGCGTCAGCGTGCGCAGTCGGCGTGCGGCGATCTCCAGAGCCAGGGGCAGGCCGTCCAGCATGCGGCATACCCGAATGACCGCCTCCTGGTTGGTGCTGGTCACCCGGAATCCGGGACAAGCAGCCTCGGCTCGGTCTGTGAAGAGGGCGACGGCTGAGGATTCCGGACAGATCCGCCCTGTGGCGTCCTCCCGCCTCCGGCTCCCGTCGCTCACAGGGGGAACGTCCAGGGGCATCACCCGCAGCACGTGCTCTTCGCCGATGTCCAGGGGCTGACGGCTGGTGGCGATGACGCGGAGTCGCGGCAGCAGGGCCAGCAGCGTTCGAACGGTCCGGGCGCACTCGTCCAGCAGATGCTCGCAGTTGTCGAGGAGCAGGAGCACCCTGCGTCCCTGCAACGCAGTGGCAAGCTCGCGCAACGGAGCCTGTTCGGCCGTGACGTGGAGACCGAATGCCGCGGTGATCGTCGCGGCCACGGAATGGCCGTGGTGGAGGTCAGCCAACTCCACGCGGTAGACGCCGTCCTCGAAGCGATGTGCCACGTCTCGGGTCAGGCGTTGGGCCAGCCGGGTCTTGCCCACACCTCCCACTCCGACGAGGGTGAGGAGGTGGCAGCGTTCGATCAGCGCGCTGCCCGCGACGAGTTCGGGTGTCCGGCCGACGAAGCTCGTCGCCTGCTCCATGCTGTGTCCGACAGGAGCACGAGGGGCGGGCACATGCGCGGCACCGTCACCCCGCACGTCCCGCCGTCCCCGGTCACCGCGCTGTTGCGGCAGGGCACCCGTCTCGCTCGCCTGCACGAAGCTGCTCTCGCCGATCCGACGGCGCCACCCGCGTCCGGCCGTCTCCTGGAGCCTGGCTACCAGATCGGAGATCTCCCGGCCGATGGCTGGCAACCGCTCGGCGTTGCCGGGTGCTTGCGCTTTCAGCGCTCGAGCGACGGCCGCACTGTCTTCGGCGCCGGGGAGCCGGTTGTGTTTGGTGCCGGGAAGCAACTGCCCACGTCCGCGGAGCCAGTACGACAGCAGGGGCCCATCGATGGGGGCACGCGCCGCCCACCTCGGTGTGTTCCGCTCCTGCTCCAACACCCTGACCAACATCTTGCGCGTCGGCCGGCCCCTCGACACCACACCGCCCACGCACGCCGACCATGCGTCGAGCGCCCGCACGAGGCTGTGCGCGAGGCTCTCGAAGCAGTCTTCTTCCCCCGTCGCCAACTCCCGCTACCGCCTGTCCTTTGTTGCAGTGCAACCGAAAAACAGCAGGGTACGGAGATGCATATTGCGCCGCAAATGCAGGAATTGCTTGCACTGGTGTTCTCCTCGACCGGCTACGGAACAGTCGTTTCCGACGGCACGGAACGTCCGGCCGGCGCCCTGCGGTAAGGGCACATACCTGAGGAGGACACACTCGCCATGAGCATGACGGACAGGGTGGTGGTAGGGATCACCGCCACGGCCGTGCTCGCCACCGGAGCGGTCACCGCCACTGCCCAGCCGACCGCCGGTGCACCGTCGGCTCCCCACGCCGCAGCCGCGTCACCTGTGGCGCTGGTGTTCGTGAAGAACGCGAAAGACCCGTCCAACTCGACCCTTCAGGTCTGGAACGGCAGGACCCGCGTCGCCAGCTACCGCGCCGGGTCAGGTCTGGGAACTGCGGCCAACAACGGGACGCCGGCGGGCAAGAGGTACCGGGACGAGTGCGCGAAGAACGTCGGGTGGCTCCCCAACGGCACGTACCGACCGTCGTCGTTCGAGACCAGCCGGAACAGGACGATCAAGGGGTACGCCATCGGCCTGCCTGCTAAGAACTGCCACCCGCGCAAGACCCAGCGCAACGCGCTGTTCATCCACAGCGAGATGACCAGGGACAGGAAGCAGGGGCCACGCAACGGAGCCGACGGCCCGCAGCGCTGGGACGGGGTGTCGGACTACAAGTCCAACGGCTGCATCAAGCTCCACCCCAACCACATCGCCCAGCTGTTCAGCTACATGAACAAGCACGGGCGCGCTGCCCTGCTCACGGTGCGCTGATTCACGCATAGCCCACAGCGCAGTTCGCCGAACCTTCCGTTCCCGGAAAGCCTCGGCTTCCGGGGACGGAACGTCTTGAACCAGCACGGGAGTCAGCACCGCACCGTCGCATCACCCTGAACTGCGCGTCCCGGACGGTACTCGTTTCGACCAGCACCGATCCCCTGAACCGGCTTTCCACGAGCCGGCATGGTGGCCGCGCGCATAGCCTTCTCCGGGCAGTTGGGAGGGCAGCCTGCGGGTGCCGTGGCCTGCAGGTAACGTCCACTGAGAGCCACGGGTCGGGTCTCAACACTGCCCCGATACTGACGTAAGCGAGCCGCCGGCCGGATGTCAGTCAGCTGACGGAGGCTGTCGGCACGGTGGCCCAGCCATTCTCGTGGAGACATCGAACCCGCCCGGTACCCGGGTGAGACCACGAGGAGCGGACCATGAACACCATCGCGCAGCACTGGATCAACGGACAGTGGGCCGGCTCCGACTCGGTTCTGGAATCGATCAACCCGGCCGACGGCACCGTCGTCGGCTCGTTCTACGACGGCGGCGAGGCAGAGGCCTCGGCCGCCGTGGACGCAGCCGCCGCCGCGTTCGAGACCACCGAATGGGCGCGCACTCCCTCGCTCCGGGCGACCGCGCTCAGCCGGCTGGCCGACGCCCTCGAGGCCCGGGTACCCGAGGTCGCGGCCATGTTGTCCCGGGAGAACGGCAAGCTGCTGGGTGAGACCACGTGGGAGGTCAGCGGTGCAGTCGGGTGGCTGCGGTACGCGGCGGCCTCTGTGCGCACCCAGACCGCCGGGCGCGCCGCCGAGACGGCACCCGGCCAGTACACCCACTCGGTGCCCGAGCCGCTCGGTGTCGCCGGGATCATTTCTCCCTGGAACTCCCCCATCATGCTGACCGTGCGGGCACTGGGCCCGGCGCTGGCCGCCGGCTGCACCGTCGTGGTCAAACTTCCGGCTCAGACGGCACTGACCAATGAGCTTTTCGCACAGGTCCTGGCCTCGGTCCCGGAGATCCCGGCGGGCGTGGTCAGCGTGTTCACCGAGTCCGGCAACACCGGGGCCCCGTTCCTGGTCTCCTCGGACAAGGTCGACGTGATCAACTACACCGGCAGTACGCCGGTCGGGCGCCATATCGCGGCCGCGGCCTCCACCACACTCAAGCGGCTCGGTCTGGAACTGGGCGGCAAGGCGCCCATGGTGATCTTTCCCGACGCCGATCTGGACATGGTGATCCCCACCGTGGTGCAGTCGCTGGTGCTGATGAACGGGCAGTTCTGCTGCACCGGCTCCCGTGTACTGGTTCACCGGGACATCGCCGACCAGGTGCGCACTCGGCTCACCGCCGCGCTCGCACAGGTGCGGCTCGGGTCGGGCGACGACGAGAAGGCCCAGCTCGGCCCGGTGATCGACCGGGCGTCCGCCCAGCGGGTGGATGCGATCGTCGAGGAAGCCACCTCGTACGGCACGGTACTGCTGCGCGGTGGTGTGGTCACCGACGGCCCGCTGGCCGCCGGCGCGTTCTACCGGCCGAGCCTGATCGAGGTGGACCGCACCGACGTCCGGATCGTGCAGGAAGAGGTCTTCGGTCCGGTCCAGACGTTCGAGATCTTCGACGACGAGGACGACGCCGTGGCCAAGGCGAACGCCACCATCTACGGTCTGGCCGCCTCGGTGTTCAGCTCGGACTCGATGAAGGCCCGCCGGATCGCCCGGCGCATCCGCACCGGCACGGTATGGATCAACACCTGGGGAGCCATCAGCGAGGACTTCGAGGAGGGCGGCGTCAAGGGCAGCGGTTACGGCTACTTGTGCGGCCCGCGCGCGATCGAGGAGTTCCAGGCCCTCAAGGTGTACGTGGAGCAGGACCACACCCAGTCCGCTCACTGATCAGATCATGACCTGGCCCGGCGCCCACCTGGGCACCGGGCCGTCCCCTGCACGGGAAGGCTGCACCTGGCGTCGATTCTGGTCACCGGAGCGACGAACGGTCTTGGTCTCGCTCTGGCGGAGGAGCTCGCGGAAGCCGTGACCAGTTGCTTCCGCACGGTCGTGCCCCGCAGCGACCGGTGCCGATCGCGCAGCGTTTCGGGGCCGAGCAATACATCGCCGACCGGTCCGCTCTGGCCGAGACCCAGCGACTCACGGTCGAAGTGGCGGCACGACGCGATCGCCTCGACGCGCTGGTCAACAGCGCGGGTGTGGGCTTCACCTGGAACGGCACCAGCCGAAGCATGTCAGCGGACGGATACCGGCAGCGGCCGGCGGTGGGCCATCTGAGCCCTGTGCTGTTCACCCGGCAACTGCCCTGGCCGGCACGGCGTACGACGGCGCCCGTGCCGTGCGCCCGGTGCACCTGCTCGACGACGGCGACACGTTGTTCACGCCGACGACGGGGACGCACCCGCTCGGCACCGCGAACCCGCTGGCCCTGGACAACGTCCTCACGGCGGGACGCGGTGACCCACGCGACCGTACGCGCTGTGGGCACCGCGGAGTGGGTCGCGCGCTCATCGACGGAGCCGAGACCACCAAGGTCCTCAACGCCGCTCAGGCAGCCAACGTCGACGCCCCCCACATCACCCTCATCAGCCAACTCGAAGGGCTCCCCGGGAAGGCTGACTGCCCTTGGTGCTGTCGTTGCGGTGGGGCTGCGGCGCCCGACGGGTGTTCTGCATGATCTTCGTCCGGGAGCTGTGGGTGTCGGCGCGGCAGATGGCTTCAGGCTCCGTTTGCCGGTGGGTGCGATACTTCCTGGTCAGGTGCGTAGCTAGTGTTTCGACTGCTTCGCGAGGCAGGACGAGGGACGCGGCGGATGTGGGCGAAGTCGGGGACAGGCATGGGCGTCGGCCCGACCGGGCTGGTCGGCCGGGAGGGCGAGCTCGCCGAGCTTGCGGCGTTCCTGGACATGGCCGGGACGGACGGAGCTGTCCTGCTGCTCACCGGTGATCCGGGCGTGGGGAAGACGGCACTCCTGGACGCGACCGCCGAGCTGGCGGTGGCGAAAGGGGTGCGGGTCGTCCGCGGGAGCGGTGTCGAGTACGAGACGGACATCAGCTTCGCGGGGCTCCATCAGCTCGTCGGCTCGCTGCCGGACGAGCTCGGTCGTCTGCCGCGTTCCCTGCGGGAGGCCCTCGAGGTCGCCCTCGGTCTCGGCGCCGGTCCCGCGCCGAACCGGATCGCCGTCCTGAACGCGGCACTGTCCCTGTTCGACGAGGCCGCGAAGGAGCGGCCGTTGCTCCTCGTGGTCGATGACCTTCATGTCGTCGACCAGGCGAGCCGGGCCGCGGTGGGTTTCGTCGCCAGAAGACTGGGGGGCCGCCGCATCGGACTGCTCGGAGCGCAGCGGGTGGAGTCCGGCGAATCCTTCCGGTCCACCGGTCTGTCGGAGCTCGAGGTCGCGCCGCTGGGTGACGCGGACGCCCTGCGGCTGCTGTCCCGACGCTTTGCTCACCTTCCCCGCCGGGTTCTTTCGACCGTGGCCCACGAGGCGCAGGGAAATCCCCTGGCGCTGCTCGAGTTCGCCGGGTCCACCGAGGTGTCCGGCGACCGACACGGCCAAGGGGCGAGGTGGGCGAGCGGCCCGGGGCGGGATGTCCGCGCTCTGTACGGCGCCCGCGTCGGACGACTGCCGCGGGGAACGCGTGAGGTACTGCTGCTCGCGGCTCTTGAGGGCTCCGGCGACATCGGCGTCCTTGAGGCGGCCGGCGGGCCGGGCAGCCTTGAGGAACTCGCTCCCGCGGAGCGTGACCACCTGGTCATGGTCACGGAGAACGGCCGCGCGGTGCGCTTCAGGCATCCACTGGTCAGGTCCGCGGTAGTCGACGGTTCCACCGGTGAACAGCGGCGCGGCGCCCACCGCCGGCTGGCCGACGCGCTGGCCGACCAGCCCGAGCGACGCGGTGATCACCTCGCGAGAGCCACGACGGCGCCCGACGAGGCGGTCGCCGCCGTCGTGGAGTCGGCGGCCGGGACCAGCCTGCGGCGCGGTGACGCCGACGGCGCGATAGCGAGATTGCGGCGCGCGGCCGAGCTGAGCCCCGACCGAGCGGACCGCAGGCGCCGCCTGTCGCAGGCCGCCTATGCCGCCGCCTGGGTCGCAGGCCATCTGGAGGTCAGCCACGAGATCATGCGTGAGGTCGAGGCCAATCCGGCGGCCCGGTCGCTCTCGGCGGCCGCGACGGCCGGCTTCCTGGTGCTCGTCACGGAAGGCGACGCCGATACGGCCCATGCGCTCCTGATGGAGGCGGTCGAGCAGGCCCCGGTGATGCCCGGACCGCCACCTGAGGAGCTGGAGACCGCGCTGTTCACCCTCACCCTCGCCAGCCAGTACTCGGGCCGGCCCGAGCACTGGCAGCCTCTGGTCGACGTGCTCGCCCGGTTCCCCGAGGCGGCGCCCGCCGCCGCGGCGTCGCTGGGGCGCGTCCACCACGACCTCGGCTCCGTCACCGACGGCATGCTGCGCCGCCTGGACGAGGAGATCGCGCGGCTGAGGAGCCAGAGTGACGCCGACGTGGTCATCCGCACCGCCCTGACCGCCTCGTACCTCGACCGGCTTCCGGGCTGCCGCGAGGCCGTGTCCCGGGTCATACGCGACGGCGGCGCGGTGGGATCGAGCATGCCGGCCCTGATGTTCATCGCCATGGACGACCTGTACGCCGGCCGGTGGCAGGCGTCGGCCGGCGCCGCGGACGAGCTCATCGCACTGTCCGAGGAGACGGGGTACCACCTGTTCGCCCAGGTGGGGCACTACGTCGCCGCAATGGCCGCGGCCCAGCGCGGCGCCCTCGACGCGTGCCGGGAACACTGCGAGGACATCTGGGGGTGGTCGGGTCCCAGGAGCCTGCGACGGTTGGAGAACTGCGCCCACCAGGCAGCAGCCCGGGCGGCCCTCGGCGCCGCCGACTTCGAGACGGCGTTCCGGCACGCCACGGCGATCTGCGCCCCGGGTGTGCTGCCGCCGTTCAACCCCGAGGCCGTGTGGTCCGCGCCGGACCTCGTCGAGGCCGCCGTGCGCTCCGGGCGGCACGCGGAGGCGCGACGACACGCGGACGCGCTGCGCGACGCCGGTGTCGGTCACCTCTCGTCGCGGTTCGCGCTGAGCGCGGCCACGGTCACGGCGATGACATCGGCTGCCGAGGACATGGTCCGGTGCTTCGAGGAGGCACTCGGGCTGCCGGGCGTCGAGCAGTGGCCCTTCGAGGTCGGCCGTGCTCATCTGGCGTACGGCGAGAGGCTGCGCCGTCAGGGGCTCAACCGCGAGGCCCGGGTGCAGCTGGCCGCCGCCCGCGGCCGCTTCGAGGAGCTCGGGGCCCGTCCGTGGGAGGCCCGGGCCGCGGCGGAGCTCCGCGCCACCGGGATGACGCGGACCGGCCGGAACAAGGCCGGCGAGGCTCTCACCCCGCAGGAGCTGGAGGTCGCCAGGCTGGCGGCGACGGGGCTGTCGAACCCGCAGATCGCGTCGCGTCTGTTCCTTTCGCCGCGGACCGTGTCGTCGCATCTCTACCGTGTGTTCCCGAAGCTGGGGATCACGTCGCGGGCCGGGCTCCGCGATGCTCTGGAGGCGCTGCCTCCCGAGCCTCCGGCCACCCGGCTGTGAGAGCTACCGGTCGGGTCCCAGCACTGCCCCGGTACTGACGTAAGCGAGCCGTCGGCCGGGTGTCAGTCAGCTGACAAAGGCTGTCGGCACGGTGGCCGAGCCATTCTCGTGGAGACATCGCATCCGCCCGGTACCCGGGCGAGACCACGAGGAGCGGACCATGCCGTTCGTCACCACCGGCGACGGAGTCGAGATCTTCCACAAGGACTGGGGCTCGGGACGGCCGGTCATGTTCCACCACGGCCGGCCGCTGAGCTCGGACGACTGGGACGCCCAGCTGCTGTTCCTCGTCCGGCGGGGCTACCGCGTCGTCGCCCACGACCGTCGCGGGCACGGGCGCTCCACCCGGGTCGGCCACGGCCACGACATGGACCGCTACGCGGCGGACGCCGCCGCCGTGGTGGCGCACCTCGGCCTGCGCGACGTCGTCCACGTCGGCCACTCCACCGGCGGCGGAGAGGTCGCCCGGTACGTCGCCAGGCGCGGTGCCGGCCGGGTCGCCAAGGCCGTCCTCATCGCAGCGGCCCCGCCGCTCATGGTCCGAACGAGATCCAAGCCCGCAGGGCTGCCGGTGGCTGGGAGACACGCGCCCACCTCGACGCACACCTCGCCGCGCCCCGGATGCCGGAACTCGTCCCGCAGATGCTCGAACTGATCGACGGATCCATCGAGGACGGCATCCGTCTGCTGTGTCCGTTCCGCCCCGCCCACTAGAGCAGGACGCCCGCCGACGTCGGCGTCGACGCCGACGGAGCGCACCGCCGCGAACCAATCCCTCGGGTGCTCCCGGTGACCGCTGTCCGGGAGCACCCGCTCCGACGACACGCGCAGGAGAGACACGACGTGGCCACCACATTGATCACCGGCGGCAAACAGGGGCCTCGGTCACGAGATCGCCCGTGGACATTCTCGTCAACAACGCCGGGATCCTCGGCGAAGTGACCGCCCCCGAGGACATGACGGCCGACCAGATCCGCCACGTCCACGAAACCGACGTCAACCGGCACGGGAGTCAGCACCGCGCCGTCAAATCACCCTGAACCACGCGTCCCGGACGGCACTCGTTTCGACCACCACCGATCCCCTGAGAGGCCTTTCCATGAACTGGCATGGTGGCCACACCATAGCCAACCCCCGAACTATGTAGCCCCGCCACATGTGCGCCTGACCAGCACATTCCTACGGTGTGGCGACACGCAAACGTCCCCGTCACACCCCAGGAAGTGGTGCCGATGTCGTCGCCCGCAACCGCTCCACCGGCCCCGAACAACCTCAAGCGCATCGTCGCCGCGTCCCTCATCGGCACCACCATCGAGTGGTACGACTTCTTCCTCTACGGCTCCGCCGCCGCCCTCGTCTTCAACCAGCTGTTCTTCCCGGACTCCGACCCGCTGGTCGGCACGCTGCTGTCGTTCCTGACGTACGCCGTCGGGTTCGCCGCGCGTCCGCTGGGGGCGCTCGTGTTCGGCCACTACGGTGACCGGCTCGGGCGCAAGAAGCTGCTGGTGCTCAGCCTGTTGATGATGGGCGGGGCGACCTGCGCGATCGGGCTGCTGCCCACGCACGCGACGATCGGCACGGCCGCTCCCGTGCTGCTGACCGTGCTGCGGCTCGTCCAGGGCTTCGCGCTCGGCGGTGAGTGGGGCGGCGCCGTGCTGCTGGTGTCGGAGCACGGGGACGCGCGCCGGCGCGGGTTCTGGGCGTCGTGGCCGCAGACCGGTGCGCCGGCGGGGCAGTTGCTCGCGACGGGTGTGCTGTCGCTGCTGACGGCCGTGCTGTCGGACTCCGCGTTCGACAGCTGGGGCTGGCGGATACCGTTCCTCCTCTCCGGCGTGCTGGTCATGGTCGGTCTGTGGATTCGCCTGTCCGTCGACGAATCGCCGGTCTTCACACAGGCGTTGGCACAGGCCGAGGCGCGCAGGGCGCAGGCCCGTGAGGCGGCCGCCGAGGAGCTTCCGCTGGTCTCCGTGCTGCGGCACCACTGGCGCGACGTGCTGATCGCGATGGGCGCGCGGATGGCGGAGAACATCAGCTACTACGTCATCACCGCCTTCATCCTCGTCTACGCCACCGCCTCGGCCGGCCTCTCCGAACAGACGGCGCTCAACGCGGTGCTGATCGCCTCGGCCGTGCACTTCGCGGTCATCCCAGCCTGGGGCGCGCTGTCGGACCGGATCGGCCGCCGTCCCGTGTATCTGCTGGGCGCGGCCGGTGTCGGACTGTGGATGTTCCCCTTCTTCATGCTGATCGACTCCGGCCACTTCGGCAGTCTGCTCCTCGCGGTGACCGTGGGCCTGGTGCTGCACGGCGCGATGTACGCGCCCCAGGCGGCCTTCTTCTCCGAGATGTTCGCGACGCGGATGCGCTACTCGGGTGCCTCGATCGGCGCCCAGTTCGCCTCCGTCGCGGCCGGTGCCCCCGCGCCGCTGATCGCCACCGCGCTGCTGTCCGAGTACGACAGTTCCACCCCGATCTCCCTCTACGTCATCGCCGCGGCCGTGCTGACGCTGATCGCCGTGGGTGTGGCGAAGGAGACCCGCCACCGGGACCTCACCGAGGTCATGTCCTCCCCCGGGGGCGGGGGCGTGAGGGAGGCGGGGGAAGGTGCCTCCCCCACGCCGGAGGTGCGCACCCGCTGACCCGCCGCCCCACCCGCCGGCCCCCGTACGCCCTCGTGTGCGGGGGTCAGTGCCGTGCCGGGGCCGACAGCCGGTGGAGTCTGAGGGCCAGTTGTATCTCCAGTGCCCGGTCGGGGCTCTGCCAGTCGTCGCCGAGGAGGCGGCCGACGCGGTCCAGGCGCTGGGCGACCGTGTTCACGTGGACGTGCAGGCTGTCCTTGGTGCGGGCGGGACTCATGCCGCTGGCGAAGTAGGCGTCGAGGGTCCGCAGGAGTTCGGTGCCGCGCCGCTCGTCATAGGCCGCGACCTGGCCGATGGTGCGCTCGACGAAACCGGAGACGTCCTGGTTACCGGCCAGCAGCAGGCCCAGGAACCCGAAGTCCTCGGCGGCGGCACCGTCCCCGGAGCGGCCCAGCAGGCGCAGGGCGTCGAGGCAGCGCCGGGCTTCGCCGTATGCGGCGGCCACGGAGTCCGGATGCCCGGCTGGGTTCTCCACCGGGGCGGAGGCGCCGACGGTGACCGCCTCGTGGACGGCCGTGCTCAGCTGGAGGGCGGTGCGGCGGGCCAGGTCGGTGGCACCGTCCCCGGCGGCCAGGGGCAGCAGCAGTACGGTGCCGCCGTCCCGGGCGGCGGCCAGGCCGTGCCGGGTGGCGGCGAGGTGGGAGGCGGCGGCCCACAGGCGTCGGCGCGCGTCCGCCTCCTGGTCGGCGTCGGACGCGGTGGCGTCGAGGCGGGCGGCGAGTACGACGTGGGTGGCGTCCAGGTCGGCGCGCAGCCGTCGGGCGCGGTCGCCCAGCAGGCGCGGGTCGCGGTCACGGGCGTCCAGCAGGTCGTCCAGCAGCTCGCCGCGGACTCGCTGTTCGGCCTCGGCGGCGGAGCGCCGGGCGAGCAGGAGGAGGGAGGTGACCATCGCGGCGCGTTCCAGGGTGAGCTGGTCCACGGGATCGAGCCCGGGGTGGCCGCGCAGGACGAGGGCGCCGAGCAGTTCGCCGCCGGCGGTGACGGCGGCGATCCAGTCGTCCTCGTGCCGCACCGCGTGGCCCTCGGCGCGGGATGTCTCCAGGGCTCGCGCAGGTGCCCGGTCGGCTTCGGTGAACTCGACGGTGCCGGCCAGGACCTGGGAGACGGCGGCGGCCACGTCGTGGACACCGCCGCCGCGCAGGACGAGTTCGGTGAGCCGGTCGTGGACGTCGGAGGCACGCTCGATGACGCCGCTGCGGTCCCGGATGATCTCATTGGCCCGTTCCAGGCCGGCGAGGGCCGAGCGGGTCTCGGCGAGCAGGTTGGCGGTGTCGATGGCGGCTGCCGCGAGGGCGGCGAAGGAGCCGAGCAGGGCGATCTGTTCGCGTTCGAAGACGCGGGCGCGCCGGTCCGCGGCGAAGAGCACGCCGATGACGTGGTGGCCGAGCGTCAGCGGTACGCCGAGGATGGCGACCAGGCCCTCGTCGCGTACGCCCGCGTCGATGGTGCGGGTGTGCTGGAAGCGGGCGTCCTCGAAGTAGTCGTCGGTGACGTAGGGGCGGGCGGTCTGGGCGACGAGGCCGCCGAGTCCCTCCCCCATGCCGAGCCGAAGCTGCTGGAAGCGGGCCGCGACCGAGCCTTCGGTGACGCGCATGTAGGTGTCGCCGCGGGCCGGGTCGTTGAGGCTGAGGTAGGCGACGTCGGTGCCGAGCAGTGAGCGGGCCCGCTGCACGATCGCGCGCAGGACGGCGTCCAGGTCGCGCAGTCCGGCGAGGTCGTGGGCCGTCTCGAACAGTGCGGACAGCTCGGCCTCGCGCCTGCGCCGGCCCTCCAGTTCGGAGCGCACGCGCAGGGCGAGGCTCTTCGCCTGTTCGAGCGCGGCGATCCGCTCGGCCGGTCCTCCCTCGGCGCGGGCGAGCAGCACCGGCTGCTCGTAGGCGTCGGCGGACGCGCCCCGGGCCAGCAGGTCAAGGAAGGGCGTCTCGACGGTGGCGGGCGCCGGGGCCGTGGCATCGCCCGCATCACGGGGCGACGCACCGGCGCCTCCGGCACCTCCGGCATCTCCGGCATCTCCGGCCGATGCTCCGGCGCCGTGGGCGGAACGCTCGGCGGACTGCACGTGATCGCGGGACATGCTCACAGGATTCCCCATCGCGCTGTCGTCCCGGCGGCCCTGTGGAAACCCGGGCCGCCGGGGGCACCCACCGGGCTCGGGACGCGGGTCGCCGTCCTGCTCAGTGCGCGGTCCAGCCGCCGTCCAGGGCGAGTGAGGTGCCGGTGACGAAGGACGCCTGCGGGCCGCACAGGTAGGCCACGGCCTCGGCGACCTCCTCCGGTTCGATGAGCCGCCGCACCGCGCTGTCCCTCAGCAGGACGTCGGTCAGCACCTGTTCCTCGGGGATGCCGTGCGCCCGGGCCTGGTCGGTGATCTGCTTCTCGACGAGCGGGGTGCGCACGTAGGCGGGGTTGACGCAGTTGGAGGTGACGCCGTGGGCGGCGCCTTCGAGGGCGGCGGTCTTGGACAGGCCCTCCAGACCGTGCTTGGCGGAGACGTAGGCCGCCTTGTAGGCGGAGGCGCGCAGGCCGTGGACGGAGGAGATGTTGACGATACGGCCCCAGCCCTGCCCGTACATGTGGGGCAGGGCGCCGCGGATGAGGCGGAAGGGGGCCTCCAGCATCACGGTGAGCACGGTGTGGAAGACGTCGGGCGGGAACTCCTCGATCGGCCGCACCAGCTGCAGCCCGGCGTTGTTGACGAGGACGTCGGTGCCGGCGGCGGCGCGTTCCGCGGCGTCCAGGTCGGTCAGGTCCAGGACGCGGGGTTCGACGCTGCCCGCGAGGTCCCCGCAGCTCTCCGCGAGGGCGTCCAGCCCCGCGGCGTCCCGGTCGACCGCTCTGACCTCGGCCCCGGCGGCGGCCAGCCGCCGCGCACAGGCACGGCCGATGCCGCCGGCGGCACCGGTGACGAGGGCGGTACGGCCGCCGAGGTCGAGCGGGGAGGCGTGGAGGGCCGGGAGGGCGCTGGGCGAGGTCATGTCCCGACCCTAGGCAGCGTCCGCCCCGCCCCCCATGTGGGCACACCCCATACTTCAGAGGGAACCCGTGGGGTCGAACCATGTGGGGGCGTCGGACAGCGCCTGCTTGACGCGGGCCTGCCCGAATTCCCTGAGGTCCGGCAGGGCGTCCACCGCGAACCAGCCCACGTCCAGCGACTCGTCGTCGTTGACCCGGGCCTCGCCGCCGACGGCCCGGCAGCGGAAGGTGATGTCCATGTACTGGCAGACGTCGCCGTTGTCGTACGTGACCGGGTTCAGCGCCTGGACGAGGACCACACGCTCGACGACACACCGTACGGCCGTCTCCTCCTCGACCTCGCGCACGGCGCAGGCGGCGGGCTGCTCCCCCGGCTCCGGGATACCGCCGATCAGTGACCAGCGGCCGTTGTCGGACCGCCGGCCGAGCAGCACCCGGCCCTCGTCGTCGAAGACGACGGCGGTGACTCCGGGGAGCCACAGCAGCTGGTGTCCGGCCGAGGCGCGCAGGTCGCGGATGAAGTCGGGAGTAGCCATGCGTACGACCCTAACGGGCCCCTCGGGTCACTCCGGGCGGTGTCTCGGGGCGTTCGGCGGGCGTACGGCTACACGCCCCGGGCGCGTCGCCCGCGCACGCCCGCACCGACGGCCCAGCCGAGCCCGCCGGCCGCGACCAGCAGCAGGGCGATCTCGGGCACCACGCCCAGCCGGGTGGCGGGCGTCTCGGAGGAGCGCAGGGGTACCTCCTGGACCAGGGAGTCCGCCACGAACATGCCGGTCTTCTGGGTGACCCGCCCGTCCGGCATGATGATCGCACTGACACCGCTGGTCACCGGCACGGTGACGGTCCGGCTGTGCTCGACCGCCCGGATGCGGGACATGGCCAGCTGCTGGTAGGTCATCTCGCTGCGGCCGAACGTCGCGTTGTTGCTGGGTACGGAGATCATCTGGGCGCCGTCGGTGACCTCGGAGCGCACCGCCCAGTCGAAGGCGGCCTCGTAGCAGGTGACGAGCCCGACCTTGGTGCCGGCCATGGTGAACACGCCCGGTTCGCTGCCCCGGCTGAAGTCCTGGCTGACCATGGAGGTCCACTCGTCGTTGATCGCCCCGATGAGCGAGCGCAGCGGCAGGTACTCGCCGAACGGCTGGATCTGCCTTTTGTCGTAGGTGTCCACGGGGCCCTTTTCCGGGTCCCACAGGATCTGCTCGTTGAGCAGCTTGCCGTCGCGTTCCACGACGCCGCCGACCGAGATGGGCGCGCCGATCGCCTTGGCGGCCCGGTCGATGACGAGGCGCGCGTCGGCGTTGGCGAAGGGGTCGATGTCCGAGGAGTTCTCCGGCCAGAGCACGAAGTCGGGCCGGTCGGCCCTGCCGGCCTTGATCTCGGCGGCCAGGCGCTGTGTCTCGCGCGCGTGGTAGTCGAGTACGGCCCGCCGCTGCGCGTTGAAGTCGAGGCCCGCGCGGGGCACGTTGCCCTGGATCACGGCGACGGTCGCGGTCCCGTCCTGCGCCGTGTCGCTGACCAGCGGCCGGGCGGCCACGGCGGCCACGAGGGGTACGGCCACACCGAGGAGTGCCACCGCCGCCGCACTCCGCCGCAGCTCGCGGGTGCGGTGCGCGCGGACGGCCAGGCGCACGACCTCGTAGAGGCCGAAGCCGCACCACACGACCGCGAAGCCGAGTACCGGTGTGCCGCCGAGCGCGGCGAGCGGCAGGAACAGGCCGTCCGCCTGACCGAACGCGACCTTCCCCCAGGGGAAGCCCTCGAACGGCACACGCGCGCGTGCGGCCTCTCCCGCGGTCCACAGCGCCGCCGACCACACGGGCCAGGCCGGCAGTTTCGACACCGCGGCGACGCCCGCGCCGACCAGCGCGACGAAGAGCGCCTCGATCGCGGCCAGCGCGATCCAGGGCCCGGGGCCGACCTCCACGCCGGTCCAGACCAGCAGCGGCAGCAGGAAGCCGAGGCCGAAGAGGTAACCGAGGCCGAGGCCCGCCTTCCAGCCGCGGCCGCGCAGCACCCAGCCGAAGACGCCGAAGGCGGGCAGGGCCAGCCACCACAGGGTGCGCGGCGGGAAGCTGACGTAGAGCAGCACTCCGGAGAGCGCGGCAGCGGCGGCCGGGAGGAGGCGCCGGAGCCACGCGGCGGCACCCGGAGCGGGTGTCGTCTGCGGCTGGGTCCGGTCCGACTCGCCGACGGAGGTTGCGGTGGCTGTCACCCCCCGGAGTGTACGGCGGGTGACCACGCCGCCGACAGCGCGGTCCGCGGTCGCCGCGGGCGTCCGGTGCCGCGTCGTACCGGACGCCGCACGCCCTGCGGCGCTCGTCGCGCCGCACACCGGTCGCCCGCGTCGCCGACGGGCCCCGCACCGGGCCGGGCGGTCGTCGCCGTCGGCAACGCGCTGACCTCACCATGGTGCCGGTGGATGCGGGACTCCGCGCGGGGCCGGCCACGGCCCTCCCCGCGCCGCCGAGTCACCGGAGCGGGCAGCTACCGGTGTGCGACCGCGGGACGATCGGCTCGCCGGGTGAGGGCGGTGCGGGGTGTCCGCGTGGATGCGGGTGGATGCGGGTGGATGCGGGTGGCCGCGTCGGTGCGGGCGGGGGCGGTCCGGTGCGGAGGGCGGCCGCAGCGGTTCCGGGTGGGCCTCGCCGGGTCGGCCCCCGAGTGCGCTCAGTGCGCCGGCCCCGGCGCCTTGGGCCGCAGCCGGTCCTTGATGACCTGGACGGCCGATTCCGCGTCGTCCACGGTGATGGTGAAGGTGTGTCCGTCCCACAGTCGCAGGACCACGCCCTCCCCCCGGCGTACGACGACTGCGGTGCCCTTCTCCGGCCGCCAGCGGTAGCCCCAGCCGCCCCAGTGGCGCGGGGTGACGTGCGGGGCGAACTCGGCGCCCGCGACGTGGGACAGGGGGATGCGCCGCCGGGGCACGCCGATGTGGCCGCAGCGCACCTCGAGGCACTCCTCGTCGACTCTCAGCGCGACGTGCACGAACGCCAGCGTGCCGAAGAGCACCAGCAGCCCGGCCGCGATACAGCCGACGACCGCCATGGCCAGCGGGGCGACGCCGGACTCCCAGGCCGATTCGACGGCCAGCGCGATGCCGAACGCCATGCAGGCGGCACCGAGGAGCGCCAGCAACCACTGGACCCGGTTGGTGGCACGTCCGGTCCAGACGTCGGGCTGGGGGGTGGTCTCGCCGTGGCGATGCCTCATGGATACGAGGTTACTCACGTTTCGCTGCGCGCGTACCTCGTCGCGCAGGGTGACTGGGCCGACCGGGCGTGCCCGCCGGTCAGCGGGCCGGTGTGGCCGCTCGCAGGAGCCGGCCCTCGTCGTAGGCGAGCGCGGGCGCGGGCAGTGTGCCCTCACGTCCGCTCAGCAGCACGGTGAGGGTGCCCTCGGCCGGGGCCCCGGGGTCGGGGCGGGCGCCGATCCGGCGCAGCGCCTGGGCGGCGACCGCACCGGCGGAGCCGTGCAGGACGAGACGCGGGGCGCCGGGGCGCTGCACGGCGGTGCGGATGCGTTCGGCGACCAGTTCGTAATGGGTGCAGCCCAGAACGACGGTCGTCACCGCGTCCGGTGTCAGGGCGGCCGCGGCCGCGACGGCCGCGGTGATGGCGGTCTCGTCCGCGTGCTCCACGGCGTCGGCGAGCCCCGGGCACGGCACTTCGGTGACGGCCGCGTCGCCGGCGAACTCCTTGATGAGGCCGCGCTGGTAGGGGCTGCCGGTGGTGGCGGGCGTGGCCCAGATCGCCACGGGGCCGCCGCCGGCCGCGGCGGGCTTGATCGCCGGGACGGTGCCGATGACCGGCAGCGCGGGCTCGAACCGGGCGCGCAGCGCGGGCAGCGCGTGCACGGTGGCGGTGTTGCAGCCGACGATCAGGGCGTCCGGACGGTGCGCGGCGGCGGCCTCGGCGACGGCGAGGGCCCGCCCGGTGAGGTCCTCCGGGGTGCGCGGGCCCCAGGGCATGCCGTCGGGGTCGAGGGAGAGGATGAGATCGGCGTCCGGTCGCAGGCGCCGTACCGCGGCGGTGGCCGCCAGCAGACCGATTCCGGAGTCCATGAGCGCGATCTTCACCCGGCCACCATAGTCGATGGGCCGCTTCGGTCCGGTGTCGTGGGGCAGACTGCGCACGTGAGCGCCGATGCGTGGACTGCCGTCGTGACCGTCGTATCCGCCCTGTCCCTCGCCGCCTGGCTGTGGCTGCTGCTCGCCCGGGGCTTCTTCTGGCGTACGGACGTCGGGCTGCCGGCCCGGGAGGAGCCCGGCTCCTGGCCCTCCGTGTGCGTGGTCGTCCCGGCGCGCGACGAGGCGGCGGTCCTGCCCGCGAGCCTGCCGTCGCTGCTCGCGCAGACGTATCCGGGGCGGGCGGAGGTCTTTCTGATCGACGACGGCAGCACGGACGGCACGGGTGAGCTGGCGTGCGAGCTGGCCCGGCGGCAGGAGGGTCTGCCGCTCACCGTGGCCTCGCCCGGGGAGCCGCCCGCCGGCTGGACGGGCAAACTGTGGGCGGTGCGGCACGGCATCGACCTGGCTCGTGCGCGTGAGCCCGAGTTCCTGCTGCTCACGGACGCCGACATCGCCCACGCGCCGGACAGCCTGCGCCGGCTGGTGGCGGCGGCCCGCACCGGTGGTTTCGACGTCGTCTCGCAGATGGCCCGGCTGCGGGTGGAGAGCGTGTGGGAGCGGCTCGTGGTGCCGGCCTTCGTCTACTTCTTCGCGCAGCTGTACCCGTTCCGGTGGATCGGCGGGAAGGGGCGGACCGCGGCAGCGGCGGGCGGCTGTGTGCTGCTGCGCACCGATGCCGCCGAGCGGGCGCGGATCCCGGACGCCATCCGGCACGCCGTCATCGACGACGTGGCCCTCGCCCGGGCGGTCAAGGAGAGCGGCGGCCGCCTCTGGCTGGGCCTGGCCGACCGGGTGGACAGCGTGCGTCCGTATCCGCGGCTGCACGACCTGTGGCGGATGGTCTCGCGCAGCGCTTACGCGCAACTGCGGCACAACCCCCTGGCGCTCGCCGGAACGGTCGTCGGCCTGGCCCTGGTGTACCTCGTGCCGCCGGTGGCGGTGGTCGTGGGCGCGGTGACGGGGAGTACGGCGGCGGCCGTCCTCGGTGCCGCCGCGTGGCTGGTGATGGCGGGGACGTACGTGCCGATGCTGCGCCACTACCGGCAGCCGCCGTGGCTCGCTCCGCTGCTGCCGTTCACCGCGTTCCTGTATCTCCTGATGACGGTCGACTCGGCGGTGCTGCACCACCGGGGGCGGGGCGCGGCCTGGAAGGGCCGTACCTACGCCCGTCCGGGCGCCGTGCCCGAGGAGGGGTGAACGCCCGCGCCGGGAGGGTTCACTTCCGGCCGGGGGTCCAGTTCATGCCCCAGCCGTAGGCGTGGTCGACCGTCCGCTGCGGGCTCACGCCGCGTTCGGGGACCAGGTAGCGGGCCTCGCGCCGGACGACCAGGTCGCTGCCGGTGTCGGTGATCAGCGCGAGGGCGCACACCGTCGAGGGGACCGTGCACTCGTCGAGCGAGAAGTCGATCGGAGCCCCGTGCTGCGGCTGGAGGGTGACCGTGGCGTGCAGGTCGGCGAAGGAGCGCGCGCCCTCATAGATGGTGACGAAGACGAGGATGCGCCGGAAGTGCTGCTTGTGGTCGAGGTTGACGGTGAGGTTCTCGCCGGTCGTCACCGCGCCGGTGCGGTCGTCGCCGTCGAGGTGGATGAACGGCGGCTGGTGCAGGGACCCGAAGGCGTTGCCGAGGGCCTGGACGACGCCCTTGCTGCCGTCGGTGAGTTCGTACAGGCAGCACAGGTCGAGGTCGAGGTCGTCGTGCGTGGCGACCGGGCGGCCGAGTTTGCGGGCCCAGCCGGAGAACTGCTTGCGCACCTGCCAGTTGAGGTTGACGCGCAGGGCGCCGGAAGTACCGCCCTGCTTGGCCAGTGAGACGGAGGGTGCCGCCTTGGTGAGCGTGACCTTGGTCAGACGGACCGGTTCGGCGGAGGGCTGCGCCGTCGGCGGGGGCGGCGGGGCGGCTGCGGCCGACGGGGGCAGGGGAGCGGTCGGGGGCGCCGACGGGCGCGTGGTGGCCGTGGGGGCGGCCGGTGCCTGCGGGGGCGCCTTCGGGGCCGCCGGGGGTGCCTGCCGCGGCTCGTCCACCGAGATGCCGTAGTCCGTGGCCAGGCCTTCGAGCCCGGTGTCGTAGCCCTGCCCGACGGCGCGGAACTTCCACGCGCCCTGGCGGCGGTAGAACTCGCCGAGCACGAAGGCCGTCTCGACGGTCGCGCCCGGGTTGTCGAAGCGGGCCGCCACGGTGTTCCGCGCGGCGTCGCGGACCTCGATGTACAGATCCGGGACCCGTCCGAACGATCCGCCGTCCGAGGAGGCGGCGAGGATCACGGTCTCGATCGCGGGCTCCACGCGCGCGAGGTCGACGAGCAGACTGTCGGTCACCCGGCCGCCGGCCTCCCGCTTGCCCTCGTGGCGGACCGCGCCGGAGGAGTGCGCCGGCTGGTTGTAGAAGACGAAGTCCACGTCGGACCGGACCGCCCCACCCACCAGGAGCAGGGCCGACGCGTCCGCGTCGGGCACCCCGGGGCCGGATCGCCAGCCCAGTTCCACCCGCAGCGCCGTCGTGGGCACCGGAGTGTTTGATCCTTTCGGCATTGACATGTCCGCCCCCATCACGTGTCACCGAGCCGGGCCGTGTCCCGGCGGCTCACCGGGCTTTTTCCCGCCCAACCTATTCTCTCGCCGCCCATCCCCAGCAAGCAGTGCGGAAGGGGTCCGGACAACCGCCGGTAACCCGCCCGGAACTCGCCCTTTACCCCAAGAAGGCGTGGCGTGACGCCCCATTTTGCCGAGTTCGCTCGCATTGGGGATCCCTGGTCACTGCGGACACGGAAAACAACCCTCTTATCGGTCTCCCCAATCAGCACATCGTGGGCTTAACTTATGTGCCATGACCTCCCCCCGCTCCACTTATGGTGGCGGCTATTACTCCGCCTCCTTCCCGGACACTCCGATCTACGACTCACTCGTGGCCGAGCGGGGCACCCCGCAGATCGCCCCGATCCGGGTCCCCGCCGCGTACGACGCGCCGGGCAGCCATCTGCCCGCGCTCCCCTCGGCTCTGCCCGCCCTCCCGGCGGGCCCGTCCCAGCCCTCCTACGGCTACCCGCAGCAGGCGCCGCAGCCCGCCCCGCTGCAGCAGGCCCCCGCCGCGTACATCCCGCACCAGGCGACCGCCCCACGCGGGTACCCCGGCCCTCAGCAGGCGCAGCAGCCACGCCCGGCCGCGCCCGGACCCGCGGGGTACGAGGCGATGCGCCCCACGGCTCCCCGGCCGGCCCCGGCGCCGTACCAGGACCCGTACAACCAGCAGCAGTACCGCGGCTACTGAGCCGTCGTCGGGGTTGTCGGTGCCCCCTGGCACGATGACCCCATGGCGAACGCGCGACTGCAGTCGATTCACGTCCATCCGGTCAAGGCGGCCCGGAGCCTGTCGCTCCGGGAGGCCGCTGTGGAGCCCTGGGGGCTGGCCGGGGACCGCCGCTGGATGCTGATCGACGACGGGGGAAAGGTCGTCACGCAACGCCAGCAGCCGCGCCTCGCCCTGGCCGCCGCCGAGCTCCTGCCCGGCGGTGGCGTGGTGCTGTCCGCGCCCGGCCGGGAGCCGCTCACGGTTCCGGCCCCGCGTGGAGCGGGCACCGTGGTTATGGAGATCTTCCGAGACAAGGTCGAGGCGCTGCCCGCGGCGGGCGAGGCCGCGCACTCCTGGTTCAGCGCCCTGCTCGGAGCGGACGTGCGGCTGGTGTACCTGGACGAGCCCGCCACGCGCCGGCCCGTGGACCCGCGGTACGCGCTGCCGGGCGAGACCGTCTCCTTCGCCGACGGCTTCCCGCTGCTGCTCACGGCCACGGCCTCTCTCGACGCCCTGAACTCCCTGATCGCCCAGGGCGAGCACGCGGACGAGGGCCCGCTGCCCATGAACCGCTTCCGGCCGAACGTGGTCGTCGCCGGCACCGACCCGTGGGCCGAGGACGGCTGGTCCCGCATCACCGTCGGCGAGGTCGCCTTCCGGGTCGTCAAACCGTGCGGGCGGTGCGTCGTGACGACGACCGACCAGGGCACCGCCGGGCGTGGCAGGGAGCCCCTGCACAGCCTCGGGCGGCATCGCCGCATCGACGGCAGACTGGTCTTCGGGCAGAACCTGGTCCCGGTCGGCCGCGGCACGGTCCGGGTCGGCGACCCGGTGCGGATCGTCGAGTGACGTGCCGCGTCCCCCGGGGGGCGTGTTCCGGACACCGGCGCGTACCCGGGAACCCGGTCCGCGGCCCGCGCGTTGAGCCTTGGCGAGACGTTCGTGAGGGACCCGGCCGCGAGCCCGGTCGGGAGGCGTGGCCGCTCTCCATGACCGACCCCCGCACGTGAGCGGCTCGAACCGGGGCCGGTACGAAGCGGGGAGGGGAGCGGATCGTGCGGGCGATCAGCGGGCTCTGGCGCTGGCGGCACAACGCCCTGTGCCGTGCGACCGACCTGGCCGAGGCCTGGGTGGCACTGGCCGGACTGCTGCTGATCCTGTCCCTGGCCCCGCTGATCGGCACGCTCGTGGGCGGCGCCGCGCAGGACGCCCTGCAGCGGTCGGTGCGCGACCAGCAGGAGTCCCGGCACCGGGTCACGGCCACCGTGGTCCGTGCGCTGGAGCGTCCCCCACTGACCGTCCACCCCGAGGGCGCGTCCGCCGTGGACCTGCGCAGCCGTGTCCTCGCCGGCTGGACCGCGCCGGACGGCTCGCGGCACGAGGGTCCCCTCATGGCGGGCATCGACGACCCCGGCACCGGCGACCGTTTCGCGATATGGACGGACGCACACGGCCGGACGGTGGCCCGCCCGCTGGACTCCCGGACCGCGGCGACGCACGCCGTGCTCGCCGGGTTCGGCGCCGCGGTGGCGACCGCCGCCCTGGTCGAGACCGTCCGGCGGATCGTCGTGTGGCGCATGGTCCGCCACCGGTACGCGCGCCTGGAGCAGGAATGGGGCAGGGCGGGCCCGGACTGGGGCAGGACCGGCGCGGACAGCTGACGGGCTTCCGCCTCCGGTCAACTCACCACCTGTGCGCACGCTACGGTGGACCGGCCGAACCGAATCGGCGACGACCCGCGTACGACGAGGTGGGGGCACAGCAACGCCATGGCACAGGGCACGGTCCAGGTGACGCACACCGGCACCTCGCGGTGGCGGCGCCGCACAGGTGAGTACGCATCGCTCGCCGCCGCCCTGGAGGCCGCGGCCGACGGTGACGTCCTCACCATCGCGCCCGGGACCTACCGGGAGAACCTCGTCGTCCAGCGGGCGGTGACCCTGCGCGGGCCCGAGGGCTCCCAGGGTTCCGTCCGGATCGCGCCCGTCGACGGCGTCCCGTTGACCGTGCGCGCCTCGGCGGTGGTCCAGGACCTGCACGTGGAGGGCCAGGACGCGGCGGCGCCCGCGGTGCTCGTCGAGGAGGGCACGCCGGAGCTGCTGGGGCTGCGGGTGGTCACGCGTTCCGCGTCCGGGATAGAGGTGCGCGGCAGCGCGCGGCCGACGGTGCGGCGTTGCACCGTCGACAATCCGGCCGGTGTCGGCATCGCCGTCCTCGACGGCGGGGGCGGTGTCTTCGAGGAGTGCGAGGTCGTCTCGGCCGGTCAGGCGGGCGTCGCGGTGCGCTCGGGCGCCCATCCCCGGTTGGTGCGCTGCCGGGTCCACCACGCCGCGGGTTCCGGCCTGACGGCGACGGGCGAGGGATCCTCGCTGGAGGCCGTGGGCTGCGAGGTCTACGAGGTGCGGGGCAGCGGCGTGCAGGTCACCGGCCGGGCCACCGCCCACATGACCGACTGCGACGTGCACCGCACCACCGGCGACGGCGTCACGCTCGACACGGACGCGGTACTCACGCTCGCCGACTGCCGAATCCACGAGATCCCCGAGAACGCGGTCGACCTGCGCTCCCGTTCCGTCCTCACCCTGACCCGGACCACCGTGCGGCAGTTCGGGCGCAACGGCCTGTCGGTGTGGGATCCGGGCACCCGGGTCGACGCCAACCAGTGCGAGATCTTCGACAGCACGGGCGACTACCCGGCCGTCTGGGTCAGCGACGGCGCCACCGCGGTGCTCGACTCCTGCCGGGTGCACGACGTGCCGGACGCGCTGTTCGTCCTGGACCGCGGCTCGCGCGCGGACGTCGTCGACAGCGACCTGTCCCAGGTGCGCAACACGGCCGTGTCGGTGAGCGACGGCGCCACCGCGCAGCTCGACGACTGCCGCATCCGGGACGCGGCCACGGGCGCGTGGTTCCGCGACCACGGCAGCGGCGGCACCCTGAACAACTGCACCCTGGACGGCAACCGCACCGGCGTGATCGTCACCAAGGGCGCCGACCCCACCATCGAGCGCTGCACGGTCGATTCTCCCTCGGAGGCGGGGGTCTACGTGTCGGCCGGAGGCCGCGGCAGCTTCCTGAACTGCCGCGTGACCGGCAGCGCCGGTTACGGCTTCCATGTGATAGACGGCTGCCGTACGACGCTGCGCAAGTGCCGTACGGAGCGCTGCGCGCGCGGCGGGTACGAGTTCGCGGACGGCGGCCCGGACGCCGCGTACGACTCCGGCCCGATCGTCGAGGACTGCGCCAGCGACGAGAGCGGCGGTCTGACGCCGCCCGCCGCGCCGGAGCCGGTCGTGCAGACGGTGAGCCAGTCCCCCGGTCTGCTGGGCTCCATCCCGGGGCAGCGCAGCACCGAGCAGGAGCCCCTGATCGCGGAGGGCGGGCCGCGGGAACCGGCGCGGACCTCGAAGGCCGTCCTCGGCGAACTGGACGCGCTGGTCGGCCTGGACAGCGTCAAGCGCGAGGTGCGGGCGCTGACCGACATGATCGAGGTGGGCCGGCGCCGGCAGCAGGCGGGCCTGAAGGCCGCGTCGGTCAAGCGCCACCTGGTCTTCACCGGCTCCCCGGGCACCGGCAAGACGACGGTCGCCCGCCTGTACGGAGAGATCCTCGCGTCCCTCGGCGTCCTCGACAAGGGACACCTCGTCGAGGTGTCGCGGGTGGACCTGGTCGGTGAGCACATCGGCTCCACGGCGATCCGCACCCAGGAGGCGTTCCAGCGGGCGCACGGCGGCGTGCTGTTCATCGACGAGGCGTACGCACTGTCCCCCGAGGACGCGGGCCGGGACTTCGGCAAGGAGGCCATCGACACGCTGGTGAAGCTGATGGAGGACCAGCGGGACTCGGTCGTGGTGATCGTCGCGGGGTACACGGCGGAGATGGAGCGTTTCCTGTCCGTGAACCCCGGAGTGGCGTCCCGGTTCTCACGGACCATCACCTTCGGCGACTACGCACCCGAGGAGCTGCTGCGGATCGTGGAGCAGCAGGCCGACGAGCACGAGTACCGGCTGGCGCCGGGCGCGGCCGAGGCGCTGACGGAGTACTTCACGGCGCTCCCCAAGGGCCCGGCCTTCGGCAACGGCCGCACCGCCCGCCAGACCTTCGAGGCGATGGTGGAACGGCACGCGAGCCGGGTCGCCCAGCTGGCCGACCCCAGCACGGACGACCTGACGCTGCTCTACGCCCAGGACCTGCCGGAGCTGCGGTAGCCGGGCCCCGCCGCAGCGCCGGGCGCCCCTTGGCCCGTTCTCTGTTCCCCGGTGCCGGAATCCGCGCCGGACCAGGCCGCTCACACGGGTGTGCGCCCGGCGTCGAGGCGCCCCGCCCACCCGTCGGGGCGGCCGAAGACGCCACCGCGGTCCCCCGCCCGGTTCGACGACGTCGCCGAACGGCTCGCCGCGCCAGGCGGGTGCGGGGCGACGGGCGGGGTCGTCATCGGCGGGCGGGCCGCTCCGGTGACGCGGCCTCAGGACGCTGACGCAGCCGGTCGTACGGGCTCCGGGTCCGGCTCCTGTGTCGCGGCGGGGGTTCCCGCGCCGACCGGAGGGACGTGGCGCAGCAGTGCCGCCACCAGGACCGCTGTCGTCAGGGCGAAGGCCGCGCTCGTGGTGGCTGCCGTCTGGAGCCCGGCGGTGAACGCCTCCTTCGCGGCGGCCAGGAGTGGCCCACCGTCCGGCAGACGTTCCGCGGTGGCGATCGCGGCACCCACGGTGTCCTTGGCCGCGGCGGGCGCCTCGTGGGGCATCTCGTCGCGATAGACCGCGACCGCGACCGTGCCCGTGACGGCGATGCCGAGGGCGAGGCCGAGGTCGTAGGCCGTCTGCCCCGTCGCCGCGGCGGCACCCGCCTTCTCCGCGGGTGCCGAGTCGACCGCCAGGGCCGTGCCCAGGACGCTGATCGGGGCGACTCCGAACATGATCACGGCGAGTCCGAGCGAGACGGTCAGGACCCCTTCGGCCGAGGCGATGGCGGCGTAACCGGTGAGGGAGAGCAGCAAGCCGCCGACCAGGACGTACGCCGGGCGGTAGCGGCGGGCGAGGACCGGCGTCAGTTGGGAGCCCGCGATCAGGCCCGCCGCTCCGGGCAGCAGCCACAGGCCTGCCTCCAGCGGTGACTGGCCCGCTACGGCCTGCAGGTACTGCGGGACGAGGTACTCGACGCCGTTGAGGGCGGTCATCCCGAGCAGCAGGGTGAGCAGCGCGCCGGTGAAGGCGCGGTCGCGGAAGAGCCGCAGGTCCAGCAGCGGTGCGGCCAGCCGGTTCTGCCGGCGTACGAACGCGACGACGCCGGCCGCGCCGGCCGCGAAGGCGACGGCGGGCTCCCAGGGGGAGGCGGCCGACGCCAGGCCCTTGACGGCGTACACCACGGGCAGGACGGCCAGCAGGAACAGTGCGACGCTCACCAGGTCGAGCCGTCCCGGGGCCGGATCACGGTACTCGGGAAGCAGCACCGGGGCCGCGACCAGCGCGAGCAGCATGACGGGCACGCCCATCAGGAAGACCGAGCCCCACCACCAGTTCGCCAGCATCACCCCGCCGACGACCGGTCCGACGGCCAGGCCGACCGAGAGTGCGGTCACCCACATCGCGATGGCCGTCGCGCGCCGGCGGGGGTCGGTGAACATGTGGCTGATCAGGGCGAGCGTGGAGGGGAGAACGGCCGCACCGGCGACGCCGAGCACCGCGCGGGCCCCGATGAGTACCTCCGGGCTGGTGGCGTACGCGGCGGCCAACGACGCCAGGACGAATCCGGCCGAGCCGGTCATCAGCAGCTTGCGGCGGCCGATGCGGTCACCGAGCGTGCCCATGATGACCAGGGTGCCGGCCGTCAGGAAGCCGTAGATGTCGGTGATCCAGAGCACCTCGGCACCGCTGGGGCTCAGGTCGGCGGTGAGGTACGGCGTCGCCAGCCACAGCACTCCGAGGTCGGCGGTCATGAGGGTCACAGGGAGCAGGAGGAGGGCGAGCCCGAGCCATTGCCGGGTGCCGGCCGCCTTGCCGGGGGTTCGATATGTGGATGTGGTCGGTGAAGTCATGGGAGGACTGTGCGGGGTGGCGCTTCGGATCCGGCTCGGACGGTGTTGCGGTGGTGTTCGGTCCCGCGTGGGCGTGGGGGGTGGGAACGACGAACGCCGCGGCCACCCGGGGGTACCGGGGTGACCGCGGCGCTTCGCGCAGGGGTGGAGTCACGGGCACCCGGTCGCCGGGGCGCGGCGAAGGGTGCCTGTCCGGGGGCAGGCCGGCCGGCGCGGGCGTCAGCGCGGCAGGTGCTCGTCCAGCGCCGCGTCGGCGGCTTCGAGTACCTCACCCACCCGTGCGGGCCGCATGGCCTGGGGCATGCCGGAGAGCTCGGTGCCGTACAGCAGCCGTACCGACGACTCGGTGATCCCGCAGAACTCGGACACCCCCACGCGTAGTTGGAGGTCCAGTGCGCCGCCGAGACCGCTCTGCGCGTAATCCGCGTCGGTGCCGCCCGCGAGGCCCAGCCAGAGCATCCGCTTCCCGGCGAGCCGGGGTCTGCTGCGACCGTATGCGAAGCCGTAGTTCCACACCCGGTCGATCCATCCCTTGACGACGGCCGGCGGTGCGAACCACCACACCGGGAAGACGACGAGGATGTCGTCCGCGGCGGCGATCCGGTCCATGTGGGCGTGGACCTCGGACGAGTACCGCTTCTCCCGGTCCTCCCAGTCCGGTTCGTCGACGGGCGTCAGTCGCGGGTCGAACCCCTCCGCGTACAGGTCGAGAAGGTCCGGTGCTCCGCCCGCGTCCTTGATGCGCAGCCGCAGGCGTTCGGCGACTTGGGCGGTCAGCGAGTCGGACCGGGGGTGGGCCAGGACGAGCAGGGTGTGGCGCACGGGAGTCTCCGATCTCCTTGGGTGGCCCCGGTGGGCGGGGCGTGTGCCGGCGCAGGTCAGATGCCGAGGCCGCTGCCTCCGCTGACGTCGATGTTCTGGCCGGTCACCCAGCGGGAGTCGTCGGAGGCCAGGAAGGAGACGACATCGGCGACGTCGGCGGGCTGCCCGACGCGGTCGAAGACGGAGAAGCCCGCGGCGTGGGCCTTGGCGGCCGGGTCGGCCATCCAGGGGTGGATGTCGGTCTCGATGGTGCCGGGAGAGACGGCGTTGACGGTGATGCCGCGGGGGCCGAGGGTCTGCGCCAGGGTGAGGGTCAGTACCTCCACGGCCCCCTTGGAGGCGGCGTAGGAGGTCATGCCGGGGAAGGCGACCTTGGTGACGCCGGAGGAGAGGTTGATGACGCGGCCGCCGTCGCGCAGGCGCTCCAGGCCCTTCTGGATGACGAAGAAGGGCGCCTTGGCGTTGACGGCGAAGACCTTGTCGTAGTCGGCCTCGGTGACCTCGTGGATCTGGCCGGGTCCGGCGATGCCCGCGTTGTTGACCAGGATGTCGACACCGTCGGCGTGCTCGTCGAACGCCCGCCACAGCGCCTCCGCGTCTCCGGGGACGCCCAGTTCGGCGCGGATCGCGAAGGCGGTGCCGCCGGCCGCCTCGATGCCGGCCACGGTCTCCTTGGCCGCCGTTTCGTTGGTGGCGTAGTGGACGCCGACGTGTGCGCCCTCGGCGGCCAGGCGCCGGGCGATGGCCCGGCCGATCCCGCGGCTGGCGCCGGTGACGAGAGCGGTCTTGCCGTTGAGCTTGTCCATGGTGAGCGTTCCTTTCGACGGGCTGGTGCCTCGTGGCTTCCGGGGAACACCGTCGGACGCGGCGCATCGGATCGGGCTCGGGCGGTGTTGTGGCTCTGTTCGGGTCCGGGTTCGGGCGCTGTCACGGGCTGTTCCGGGTCCCGTCCGGGCGCTGTCACGGGCTCTGTTCGGATCCGGTTCCGGCGCTCTCTCGAGGCCTGGTGCGGGTTCCGCCCGCCGGTGGCGGACGGGTCCCGCGGCCGGGGCCGGCCGGGTGCGGCCGTTCCGTACGACCGGTGGGCCCAGCCGGCCGTGGGCAAGGGCGTGGCCGGCCGGGCACGCCGGTTTCCCCGCTGTCCCCAACAGGGGTGCCCGAGACCCGGGTTACCGTGGCGTCATGCGATTCGGGGTGCTGGGGGAGACGGCTGTCTGGACCGATGCCGGGCAGCTCGTGCGGGTGCCGGAGCTGAAAGTGCGGGCCTTGCTCGCGTCCTTGCTCGTGGACCCGGGGAGGGCCGTGGCGGCCCACCGGCTGATCGACGACCTGTGGGGTGACGAGCCGCCGGGCAACCCGACCAGGGCGCTCCAGGCCAAGGTCTCCCAACTGCGCCGTGTCCTGGAGGAGGCCGAGCCGGACGGTCGCGACCTGGTGGTGTCCCGGGCTCCCGGCTACCAGCTGGTCGTGGCCGACGGAGCTCTCGACGCGGACCGGTTCGCGGAGCTGGCGGCCAGTGCCAGGACCGAGGGGGACGCGCGCGTGCGGGCCCGGCTGCTCGCCGACGCACCGGCCCTCTGGCGGGGGCCGGCGTTCGCGGACTTCGCCGAGGAGCCGTTCACCCGGGCCGCCGTGAACCGGCTGGAGGAGGACCGGCTCGCCGTCGTCGAGGACCGGGCCGAGGCACGGCTCGACAACGGCGAGCATGCGGAACTCGCCGGTGAGCTGGCCGAGCTGGTGGAGCGGTATCCGCTGCGGGAACGGCTGCGGTCCGTGCAGCTGCGGGCCCTGTACCGGTCCGGCCGGCAGAGCGAGGCCCTCGCCGGATACGAGGAGCTGCGGAGCCGGCTGGCGGACGAACTCGGTCTCGACCCGAGCCCCGAGCTGGCCGCGCTGCACCGGGCGATGCTCGCGCAGGACCCGAAGCTGGGCGCCGGTGCGGCAGGTCGCGGTCCTGCTCCCGTCCGTACCCGCACGAACGTCGTCGCCCCGTTCAGCGATCTGATCGGCCGCGAGGGCGAGGTCGCCGACCTGCGGGAACTCCTCGCCACCCGACGACTGGTCACCGTCACCGGTCCCGGAGGCGTCGGCAAGACCCGGATCGCGATCGCCGTCGCCGTCGCCGAGCAGCTGAAGGGTACGTTCCCGGACGGTGAGTGGCTGGTCGAACTCGCCGGATCCGCCGGTGACCTCGCCGAGGTCGTCGCGGCCGCGCTGGAACTGCGGGACGACGGGACCTGGGGCGTACGGCCCGAGGGGGGACGCCCCCTCGGCGTGGCGGACCGGCTCGCCGAGGTGCTGCGCGGCAAGCGGATGCTGCTCGTCCTCGACAACTGCGAGCAGGTGATCGAGGAGGCCGCGGCACTGGTGGAACTGCTGCTGCGGTCGGCACCCGGGCTGACCGTGCTGACCACCAGCCAGGAACCGTTGGCCCTGGCCGGAGAGACCCTGTGGCCCGTGCCGCCGCTCGCCCCGCGGGACGCGGTCGAGCTGTTCTCGACGCGTGCCGCGGCCGCCGCTCCGGGTTTCGTGCTCGACGCGTCCAACGCGGACACGGTCGCCGCCATCTGCCGCCGGCTGGACGGCATCCCCCTCGCCCTCGAACTGGCCGCGACCCGGGTGCGTGCGCTCGGCGTGCACCGGCTGCAGCAGCGGCTGGACGACCGGTTCCGGCTGCTCGACGTCGGTCGGCGCGGTGTGCCCGCCCGCCAGCGGACACTGCGCGCGGTGATCGACTGGAGCTGGGAACTGCTGACCGGGCCCGAGCAGACCGTGCTGCGGCGGCTCGCCGTACACGCCGAGGGCTGCACGCTGGAGGCGGCCGAGGACGTGTGCGCGTACGACGGAGCCGGCACCGTGGACGTACTGAACCTGCTGGTGAGGCTGGTGGACCGGTCGCTCGTGGTCGCCGTCGACGGGACCCTCGGCCCCCGGTACCGGCTGTTGGAGTCCGTGTCCGCGTACTGCGTGGAACGGATGCGGGAAGCGGACGAGCTGGAGGCGGTACGCAGGCGGCACCTCGACCATTACACACGGCTCGCGGAGACCGCCGATCCCGAGCTGCGCGGACCGCGGCAGGACGTGTGGCTGACACGGCTGGACGACGAGAGTGCCAATCTTCGCTGGGCACTGGAAGGTGCGCTCGAGCGGCGCGAGACGGGGCACGCGCTCCGTCTCGTGGACGCGTTGTCCTGGTACTGGATCCTGCGCGGGCGTCTCGGTGAGGCGCGGCGCTCGGTGACCGCTGCGCTGGCGCTGCCCGGCGGGGACGCGGCGCTGCGGGTGAAGGCCGGCGTGCGGCAGACCGGCCTGGCCGTCCTGACCGGCGACGGCACCGATCGGGCGGCCCGGATCGAGGCGGCGCTCGCGGCGTGCGAACAGCTCGCCGGTCCGGGGGTGACGGCGTGGGCCCAGTGGTTCCTGGCGCACGCGCTGAGCGGGACGGGCAACCCCCTGGAGGGCGAGGCGCTCACCCGGGCGGCGCTGGGCGGTTTCCGGGCGCGGGGGGAGCGCTGGGGCGAGGCGGCGGCCCTGGCCGACCGGTCCGTGCACCGTCTCCTGCGCGGGGACCTGACCGGCGCGGCGGCCGACGCGGGGCGGAGCGCGGAGCTCTTCGGGGAAGTCGGTGACGCATGCGGACAGTTGTGGTCGGTGTACCCGCTGACGGCGGTCGCCGAGATCCACGGCGACTACGAGCGGGCGGCCCGGCTGACGCGGGACGGCCTGGACACCGCCGAGGGGTTCGGCCTCTCCACGCAGGCGGCGGACCTGCTGTCCGGGCTCGGACGGATCGCGCTGCTCGTCGGGGACTTCGGCGGGGCGCGGAGGTATCACGAGCGGTCCCGGCGCCTCGCCGCCGAACTCGGCTTCCGTGCGGGCGAGATCAACGCGGAGCTCGGGCTCGCCCTCGGCGCGCGGCGCGAGGGGCTCCTCGACGAGGCCGGGACACGGCTGCGTACGGTCCTGGACTGGCACCGCCAAGTCGGTCTCGACGGTGCGAACGCGCTGGTCCTGGCCGAGTTGGGCTTCGTCGCCGAGCTGCGCGGCGACGCGCGGGCCGCACTGGCCCACCATGAGGAGGGCTATGGAACGGCACTCACCACGGGCGACCCCCGGGCAGTCGCCCTCGCCCTCGAGGGCCTCGCCGCCGCCCTCGCCCTCGCGGGCCGGGCCGAGGCCGCGGCGCTCCTCCTCGGCTCCGCCTCCGCCGCCCGCGCCGCCACGGGTGCCCCGCTCCCGGCCGCGGAGCGCCTGGACGCCGACCGGGCCGCGGCCGCGGCGGCGGCCGTGCTGGGGGCGGCGGGGTTCGCGGACGCCTTCGCGGAGGGGGAGTCCCTGTCACCGAGGACAGCACATGCGCGCACCCGCGCGTCGCGGTCGCCGGACGGCCGGCCACGGGCCACCCGCGGACCTGCCCCGGAGAGCCCCGACCGCCCCTTGCCCCGTTCTGCCGCGGAGCAGCCGGAGCAGGTCCACGACGCGCCGAAGGGCAGCCGCTCCGGCCGGCGGTGAAGGGCATCGCACGGGCCCACGGGCCGCGGCGCTCGCCGAGGTCGCGGGGCACGGCCTCCGGCGGGCCCGGCCCGTCTGCGGCCTCCGGTCACGACGTGTGCCTCGGCCGGGCCGCTCACCGCCGGCCGTTGTGCCGCGGTTCGGGCACCTCCGGGCGCAGCCGGGCCAGCAGACGCTGCCGTTCCTCGGCGAAGGCCGGATCGGCCTGGTAGTCGGAGTGGCCCAGGATCGGCGCGGGCAGTGGGTGGAGTTCGGTACGGCCGTAGGTGAGCGGGTCCTTGAGGGGTGCGCGGTCCACCGCGGGGCCCGAGTCGCCGGGCAGCCGCATCGGGCCGCCGATGGGGTCGGTACGCCGGTACAGGTTGCGCCAGCAGTCGACCTCCTCGTGCAGCGAGCCGAGTGCGGCCGGGCCGAAGTGGGCCGGGAACCAGCGGCCGTACAGCCGCTCCAGCGGGGAGCCGTAGGTGAGCAGGGCGACCCGTTTGCGGGCCGACGGCTCCAGCTGCCAGGCCGCCGAGGCGGCGAGGACGCTGCCCTGCGAATGCCCGGAGATGACCAGCCGCCCGCCGGTGGCACGGGTCCAGGTCGCCATCCGCCAGGTGAGGTCGGGCACCGCGCGCTCGGCGTAGCAGGGCGGTGCGAAGGGGTGGGCGGCGCGCGGCCAGAACGTGCCGACGTCCCACAGGATGCCGATGGTGCGCCGTGCGGAGGCGTCCTTGTAGGCACGCCTGCCCCAGGTGACGAACAGTATGAAACCGAGGCCGACGAGCCAGGAGCCCAGCGCCTGCGCCGTCTGTGCGGCACCGTGCACGACGGCGTACGTCCCGCGCGCGGCGTCGCCGGGCACCTGGTCGGTCGTCAGGGCGCCGACCAGGGCTCCGGCGCCCAGCAGCAGGGTGGCGGCGGACGTGATGGCGACGAGGAGGGGGGCCCGGTCGGTCAGGGTGGCCAGGGCGCGGGTGAGCGCGACGCGCCGGGTGCGTCCCGGGTCCCCTGCCTCGCCGGGGTGGTCGCCCTCCACGGCGTCCCGTTCGGCGCGGGCGAGACGCCAGGTGTGCCGGGCGAGCGCGGCGCAGAGCAGGAGGACGACGACGAGCAGGGGCGGGATGACCGACGCCTGCCAGGTCAGCAGGACGGGTGGTCCGTCGATGGACGTTCCGGTGCCGTCCAGCCAGTCCGACACGCGCTGGGCGACGCCGCCGGACATCACTCCGCCCAGCGCGCAGGCGAGCATGGCGACGGCGGGGCCGCCGAGGCCACGGATGGCGACGCGGGCGTCGGGGAGGCTGCGGTGCAGCACGTGGGCGACCACGGCGAGGACGATGACCAGCAGGCCCTGCACCGTGACGATGCCGCCGAAGGCCGTGTCCCCCGGCAGCCGGCCGGCCGACGACCACTGGGGTCGGGCCCAGCCGCCGTACAGCAGGGCGAGGACGAACAGGACGAGGGCGGCGAGCGGCAGGCGCCGCACGAGGTGCTCGTCGAGTTCCCGGTCGAGACGGTTCTCGCTGCGGCCCCGGCGGCAGACCACCGCGGTCACGGCGACCGCCCCGACGACCAGCGCGGCTTCCAGGATCCATCCGAGCGTGTCGAGCAGCGCCGGCCCGCCCGGCCGGCGGTCGAAGCGAGCGGCCGGCACGCCGACGGCCGTGGCGACGGTCAGCAGGGCGGCGGCGGTGTGGGCGGCACGCAGCCGGGCCACCAGACGGCGCCCGTACCAGAACCCGGGCCGGCCGAGGGCGGTGCGGGCGAGGTCCTCCTCGTGGCCGGTCTCGCGGTCCATCGGCTGCTGGGACTCGTACGCCCGCCAGGTGCGCAGCGACAGGTACCACAGCAGGGCGGTGAGCGCGGCAGGCACCGAGGCCGCCAGGGCGAGCCTGCGGCCGGGCGTGCTCCACCAGCCTCCGTCCGACATCCCCGGGGACAGGAAACCCAGCCAGGAGTGCCGCTCGGCACACGCACGCGTCCCCGCGCACTGCCAGGCGACGAGGTCGAGCGCGACCTCGCAGGCCGCGGCGACCAGCAGCACCGTCATGGTCAGGCCCACGAGCCGCAGCAGCAGCCCGTAGAGGCGGACCGTCCGGGTCCGGCCGCGCGCGGTGGGCCGCATCCAGTGGGCGAGGTTGACCACCATGAACGGCAGGAGCAGCAGCCACAGCGCGCGGGAGCCGTTGCCGGAGGTGAGGTTGCACCAGACGTAGGCCTCGGGCACCGGCCGTCCCCGGTAGTCCTCGGGCCGGGACTCGGCGTCGGCGTCCTCGGTGCGCCGGAAGACGGCCGCGACGTGGTCGCCGGTGATCCGTACGGTCCGCGGGTCGTCCAGCATCTCGGCGGGGGTCGTGCCGCCCACTCCGTGCACCAGGAGTTCCAGGGCGGTGCCTGTTCTCCCGTCCTTCCGGTCGCTCCCGGCGCTCCCGTCCGTCCGGTCGCCCGCGCCTCTCTGGTCGCTCCCGCCGCACGGTCCTGGCGCGTCCTGTCCGCCCGTCCCGGTCCGTTCCTCGGTCTGTCCCACTCTCCGCACTCCCCCGTGACGCGCCGTCGGCTCTGCCCGTGCGGGCACAAGGATCTCCGCTGAGGGAACGTCGTACACCCCTCGGCGCGGAATCTCCTCGAACCGTGTCACAGGTGAAACCGGGACGAGCCTGGAATGGCATGACCGCGGCAGGCAGGTGGTGGCGCGGCTCATGGCGGGGCGTGCGAGGATGGGACGTCCGCGCACCGGGGCCGGAAGGGTTCCCCGTCGGAGCGAGTGCGCCGGGCGTGTCGGGCGGTTTCGCGGCGAAAGGACCGAAGCGTACGTGAGTGAGAATCCGAACCTCCTCGCGGAGCAGCGGCGCGCCCTGATCCTCGACGAGGTGCGCCGCCGGGGCGGAGTCCGGGTCAACGAGCTGACCCGGAAGCTCGGCGTGTCGGACATGACGGTCCGTCGCGATCTCGACGCGCTGGCCCGGCAGGGCGTGCTGGAGAAGGTGCACGGCGGCGCGGTGCCGGTGGTCGAGGCGAGCACGCACGAACCGGGGTTCGAGGCCAAGTCGGGCCTGGAGCCGACCGCCAAGGAGGACATCGCGCGGGCCGCGGCGGACCTGGTCGCGCCGGGTGCGGCGATCGCCCTGTCGGGCGGTACGACCACGTACGCGCTGGCGCACCGGCTGGTGGACGTGCCGGATCTGACGGTGGTCACCAACTCGGTGCGGGTGGCCGACGTGTTCCACGTGGCGCAGCGCACTTCGGGGGCCCGGCAGGGTGCGGCCACGGTGGTGCTCACCGGTGGTGTGCGCACTCCCTCCGACTCGCTGGTGGGACCGGTCGCCGACCAGGCGATCGCGACGCTCCACTTCGACGTGCTGTTCCTCGGCGTGCACGGGATATCGGCCGAGGCCGGCCTGTCGACGCCGAACCTCGCGGAGGCCGAGACGAATCGGCGGCTGGTGCAGTCCGCACGGCGTGTCGTCGTGGTCGCCGATCACACCAAGTGGGGTGTCGTGGGCCTGAGTTCGTTCGCGACGCTGGAGCAGGTCGACACGCTGGTGACCGACGCGGGCCTGCCCGCGGACGCCCGCGCGGAGATCGCGGAGCACCTGGGGCTTATCGTGGCGGGCGAGCCGGAGACGACCGACTGACCTCGGCGGACGCCGCTGCCCGGCCCGGGCCCCGCTGACACCCGGCGCGCCCCCGGCTGTCGTGGCGCCTCCCGGCCGACCGTCCGCGTACACGGCCTCGTTCAAGGAGATGGTGCCCATGGCTCACCGCCTGCGTCCGGTGGGTCCCGACTTCGTCGAGACGGCTCCGGTCCGCCTGGTCTTCGCACGGGAGATCTCCGCGGACCCGGACGCGGTCTTCCGCGCACTGGCCGAGGACGTGCCGGGATGGACCGCCTGGTTCTCGGCGGTGACGTTCGCCCGGCCCATCGGCGAGCGGGCGGGGCGCGAGATCCGGCTCAAGGGCGGTACGCGCTTCGTGGAGACGGTGCTGACGGCCGAGCGGCCCGAGGTGTACACCTACCGCGTGGACGTCACCAACGCGCCCGGCGCCCGGGCCATGGCCGAGGAATGGCGGCTCGCGCCGGCCGGGACCGGCACGCGCGTGCAGTGGACGTTCGCGGCGGACGGTACGGCACCGTTCCGTTTCGTGCTGGGCCGCGCGCGTCCGGGCCTGGGGCGGGCCTTCCGGGACGCGGTCACCTCGCTGGACCGGCGGCTCACCCGCCCGTAGCACGCGGCCCACGCCTCTCCGCCCGGGGTCAGCCGGGCCAGGCTCCCGTGTGCAGCAGGGACTCGATCGCCGCCGTGTACGGCCCGATGTCGAGGCCCTGTTCGGCGAGCCAGGTGTCCGAGTAGTACTTGTCGAGGTACCGGTCCCCCGGGTCGCACAGCAGCGTCACCACGCTGCCCTGGCGTCCCTCGGCCACCATCTCGGCGACGATCTTCAACGCGCTCCACAGTCCGGTGCCCGTGGAGCCGCCCGCCTTGCGGCCGACGGCCCCTTCCAGGGCCCGGACGGCCGCCACGCTCGCCGCGTCCGGCACCTTCATCATGCGGTCGATCGCGCCGGGCACGAAGCTCGGTTCCATACGGGGCCTGCCGATGCCCTCGATCCGGGAGCCGCAGTCGCAGGTGACGTCCGGATCGCCGGTGGTCCAGCCCTCGAAGAAGCAGGAGTTCTCCGGGTCGGCGACGCAGACGCGGGTGTCGTACTGCATGTAGTGGACGTAGCGCGCGAGGGTCGCCGAGGTGCCTCCGGTACCGGCCGTGGCGACGATCCACGTCGGCTCGGGGAACCGCTCCAGCCGCAGCTGCCGGAAGATCGACTCGGCGATGTTGTTGTTGCCCCGCCAGTCCGTGGCACGTTCCGCGTAGGTGAACTGGTCCATGTAGTGGCCGCCGGTCTCGACCGCGAGGCGGGCGGACTCCTCGTACATCCGACGGGAATCGTCCACGAAGTGGCACCGTCCGCCGTGGAACTCGATCAGGCGGATCTTCTCGGCGCTGGTCGTGCGCGGCATGACGGCGATGAAGGGCACGCCGATCAGCTTCGCGAAGTACGCCTCGGAGACGGCCGTCGAACCGCTGGACGCCTCGATCACCGGGCGGTCCGGCCGGATCCAGCCGTTGCACAGACCATAGAGGAAGAGCGAGCGGGCGAGCCGGTGCTTCAGGCTGCCCGTGGGGTGGGTCGACTCGTCCTTCAGGTACAGGTCGATGCCCCACCGCTCGGGCAGGGGAAAGAGGAGCAGGTGGGTGTCTGCCGAGCGGTTCGCGTCGGCCTGCACCTTGCGCACGGCCTCTTTCAGCCAGGTGCGGTACGCGGTGTCACTGTGGTCGACGTCGAGGGTGGCGCCGGTGCGGGTCTGCTGGGGGGTGCTCACGACGGGGCTCCTTAGGCTGCGCGCCGGCTGCGCGTCGCGCGGTCGGCGCCTCGATCATAAGCACCTTCCACACGCCTCTCACCTGCATAAACACACCTTTGGGCGACCCAAAGACACCCCTGGGGGCCGGCCCCCGGTCCGGTGGGGGCGCATTCGGGCGAGTGCTCCGGTCGCCTCCGGAAAGGGGCGGCGCGTACTGGTGCTCGGCGCGCGGTGCGGGCAGACTGCCAGCGGGCGGGACCGGGTTCCCGCCGCGGGCGCACACTGGAGCACGACACGAGCCGGCACCGGGACCACCGAGGTGTACGGTCCCGGCAACCGACGGGCACGAGGGGGCGACGGCATGGCGGAGCCGGAGTTCAGGGCCACAGGGGTGCGGATCGGCAAGCGGCTGCGCTCACTCACCCGGGCCGGAACGGTCCGGATCAGCGGTGGCAGGCTGGAGTTGCTCACCAGCTACGGCAGCGAGATCGACAGCGCTCCGGTGCAGGCGGTGCGCGCCTCCCGTCCCTGGTTCGCCCCTCAGGACCGCGCCCTCGCCGACCTCAACGGCAAGCGGTACCTGCTGACCCTCGGTGAGCGGGACCCCGCGCCGGGCGAGCCGGGTCCGCCCGCGGCTCGCCGTTTCATCGAAGCGGTGCGCAGGGCGGCCGGACACCGCGCATGAAATGTCCGTAAGTTGCGGTGCCTCACCCCTTGCGTCACGCTGGTCTCACGTCACTCTGGGTTTACCGGCGATAACGCTGCGAACCAGCCCGCCGGCCATGACAGCAGGCGGCGATGCGCCGCGTGCGCCCTGCTGGATCCGAACTCCGTGTTCTTCCGGACCTCTATGTCGGGGAGTCGCAGCCGTGATCAGTCACCCAAGCAGACACTGCACGGTGGAGCTCCAAGCCCTGCCGTCGCGGATCGGCCAGGTCCGCAGAATCGTATCTGCGCAATTGCGCTACTGGCATATGGATTCCCTGATCGACCGGGCCGCGCTCGGCGTGACGGAGTTGTTGACCAACGTCCACCTGCATGCCCGGCCCGACAAGACGTGCACCGTGGAGATAGAGCTGATCCTGGACCGGCTCACCGTCTCCGTGCGCGACCACGATCCGCGTCTGCCCGTGGTGGACGACGCCGAACCGCTCGCGACCTGCGGGCGTGGGCTCTCCATGGTGGCCGCGATGAGCGAGAGCTGGGGCGCCCGGCCGGACGGCGAGTCGGGCAAGGTCGTCTGGTTCACGCTCCCGACGGCCGTCACCGCCCCGTCGCCCGCCGCGTCCCCCGTCTCCGCGCGCCCGCCTCGGCGCCTGGTCGACGAGGTGCCGGCGGCCGCCGCGTTCGCGGACGTCGACCACGCGGTCGACCTCGGCAGACCGCAACCTGCTCCCGCCCGGTCGGCCGTTGCCGGCTGACCGGGCGGTGACCCCTCGCTGCCGCGGGCCGTGCGCTCGGTGTCCGGCCGCCGCACCGTGGGCCGGGGTCCGGTGGCGCCGGGTACCGCGCGCAACCGCCGGGGGCCGGACGGGCACTGACGGTACGCCGCTCCCCGGCCGGGCGAGGGCCGGGAGCGGAGCGGGGACGCGGTCCACCGGCCGAGCGCACCGTACGGCCGACGGCAGCAGGCGTATCTCGGGGGAGTACGCCGGCCGCCCGCCCGTGCTGCCCGCACTGCGACGGCCGCAACTACCGGCGTGCGCACCGTCCGTTTTCGTGACGGTCACCGGGTCACGGGTTCGTCCGGTATGTAGGCTCGGCCCATGCTGAGACTCGGTTTCCCCGTCATCGGCGTCGCGGACGTGCCCCGCGCGGTGGCGTTCTGGACGGCTGCTCTGAACCTGGTCGCCTCCGAGGAGCGGAAGAGCGAGACGTGGCGAACGCTCGACCACCCCGACGGCTCGGGGCGGGCCCTCGGCCTGCTGCGCAGCGAATCACCGGCCGAGCCGCACCCCCGGCTCCACCTGGACCTGTTCACGGACACGGCGGAGGAACAGCGGGCCGAGGTACGGCGGCTGATCGGTCTCGGTGCGCGGGCCGTCGACTGGGACCTCTACCCGCCCGACCCGGACTTCGTCGTCCTCGCCGACCCGGACGGCAACATCTTCTGCGTCGTCGACCTCAGCCACGCTCCGAGCGGCGGCGACCGGCCGGCGCCCTGACCGGCCCGGAACCGAAGGTCAGGGGGTCTTCACCTGCTGGGCGTCGAAGTCGAGTAGGTGAGCGTAACCATGTATGAGTGAGTGTCGTTGTCAGAGTGT
>NZ_JBNGGC010000027.1:0-113964 GCF_049974565.1 Streptomyces sp. WG5
CATCGACGCCCTCACCCACGGCGACGTGGGAGTCCGCTCCCTCCAGGAACACGCCGCATTCCTCACCGCGGCCCGCGACTAGCAGCCCCGAGGGGGACACCGGAAACGGTGTCCCCCTCTTCATGAGCCCATGAGCCCATGAGCCCATGAGCCCTGGGGCCCCAGGGGCTCTACCCAGGCCTTACGAGGACACATGTACAAGATCTTCTTCAAGCTCTTCTTCTCCCGCATGGACCCGGAGCAGGCCCACCACCTGGCCTTCCGCTGGATCCGTGGCGCCGCCCGCGTCCCCGTGCTGCGCACCTTCGTCGCCGCCGCGTTCGCGCCGCGCCACAAGGAGCTGCGCACCGAGGCCCTCGGCCTGCGCATGCACGGGCCTTTCGGGCTCGCCGCAGGCTTCGACAAGAACGCGGTCGCCATCGACGGCATGGCGATGCTCGGCTTCGACCACGTGGAGATCGGCACGGTGACCGGGGAGCCGCAGCCCGGCAACCCCAAGAAGCGGTTGTTCCGGCTCGTGAGCGACCGGGCGCTGATCAACCGCATGGGCTTCAACAACGACGGCTCGCTGGCCGTCGCCGCCCGCCTGGCCTCCCGTACGCCCGTCTTCCGGACCGTCGTCGGCGTGAACATCGGAAAGACGAAGGCCGTGCCGGAGGAGGAGGCCGTCGGTGACTACGTCAAGTCCGCCGAACGGCTGGCCCCGCACGCCGACTACCTCGTCGTCAACGTCTCCTCCCCGAACACGCCCGGGCTGCGCAACCTCCAGGCCACCGAGGCACTGCGTCCGCTCCTGAGCGCCGTCCGTGAGGCCGCCGACCGCGCGGTCACCGCCCGGCGCGTCCCCCTCCTCGTCAAGATCGCACCGGACCTCGCCGACGAGGACGTCGACGCGGTCGCCGACCTGGCCGTCGAACTGGGTCTGGACGGCATCATCGCCACCAACACCACCATCGCGCGCGAGGGACTCGGCCTGACGTCCTCGCCCGCCCTCGTGCAGGAGACCGGCGGTCTGTCCGGCGCGCCCCTCAAGGCGCGCTCCCTGGAGGTGCTGCGCCGCCTCTACGCGCGCGTCGGCGACCGGATCACCCTGGTGGGCGTCGGCGGCGTCGAGACCGCCGAGGACGCCTGGCAGCGCATTCTGGCCGGGGCCACGCTGGTCCAGGGCTACAGCGCGTTCATCTACGAAGGCCCGTTCCACGCTCGCGACCTCCACAAGGGGCTCGCCGCACGCCTGCGGCAGAGCCCGTACGCCACCCTCGCCGACGCCGTCGGCGCCGATGTGAGGAAGCCCCGATGAGCGGCATGACGGTACTCGAGCCCTTCGGCGCCCGGCTGCGCCGCGCGATGGACGAGCGTGGCCCGCTGTGCGTCGGCATCGACCCGCACGCCTCCCTGCTCGCCGAGTGGGGCCTGAACGACGACGTGGCCGGACTGGAGCGGTTCAGCCGCACCGTCGTGGAGGCGGTGGCCGACCGGGTGGCCGTGCTCAAGCCGCAGAGCGCCTTCTTCGAGCGCTTCGGGTCGCGCGGCGTCGCCGTCCTGGAGACGTCGGTCGAACAGGCGCGGGCGGCCGGCGCGCTGGTCGTCATGGACGCCAAGCGCGGCGACATCGGCTCGACCATGGCCGCGTACGCCGAGTCGTTCCTGCACCGGGACTCCCCGCTCTTCTCGGACGCGCTGACCGTCTCGCCCTACCTCGGCTACGGGTCCCTCGGACCGGCCGTCGACATGGCGCGCGAGAACGGCGCGGGCCTGTTCGTGCTGGCGCTGACCTCCAACCCGGAGGGCGGCGAGGTCCAGCACGCGGTCCGGGCCGACGGGCGCAGCGTCGGCGCGACGATGCTGGCGCACCTGGCCGCCGAGAACGCGGGGGAGGCGCCCCTCGGCTCCTTCGGCGCGGTCGTCGGCGCCACCCTCGGCGACCTGTCGTCGTACGACCTGGGCATCAACGGCCCGCTCCTGGCGCCGGGCATCGGCGCGCAGGGCGCCACCCCCGCGGATCTGCCGCGGGTCTTCGGCGACACGGTGCGCAACGTCGTTCCCAACGTCAGCCGGGGTGTTCTGCGTCACGGTCCCGACCCGGTCGCGTTGTGGACGGCCGCGGACCGCTTCGCGGAGGAGATCAGGACCGCGCTCGCGGCGACCTGACTCCGGATCCACCCACAAATCCGAGGCAATATGTCCAAAATGCCCGACCTGACAAAGGCTGACCAGGACTTTTCCGCTGTTCTCGCTGACTCTGGCGGACTTGACCGCTAGTCTCCGACAGGAGTCAACGGGCGAGCGTGTTGCTCGTGGCTCCCCAGGTGTGGGGCGACTAGGTTCCTCACCGGTCCGTATCCGACAGTTCGACATCCGAGGTGACGTAGGCGTGGCTCTTCCGCCCCTTACCCCTGAACAGCGCGCAGCCGCGCTCGAAAAGGCCGCCGCGGCTCGCCGGGAGCGGGCCGAGGTCAAGAATCGACTCAAGCACTCCGGCGCCTCCCTCCACGAGGTCATCAAGCAGGGCCAGGAGAACGACGTCATCGGCAAGATGAAGGTCTCCGCCCTCCTCGAGTCCCTGCCGGGCGTGGGCAAGGTCCGCGCCAAGCAGATCATGGAGCGACTGGGCATCTCCGAGAGCCGCCGCGTGCGTGGGCTCGGTTCCAACCAGATCGCCTCCCTGGAGCGCGAGTTCGGCAGCACCGGCAGCTGAGTCCGGAGCACTCCGGGTTTGCTGGAATAATCGCAGCATGGCTGCAACACCCCGGGGGACGTCCCCCGTACCCCCGGACGCACGTCCGCGGCTGACCGTGCTCTCCGGCCCCTCGGGGGTCGGCAAGAGCACGGTCGTCGCCCATATGCGCAAGGAACACCCCGAGGTATGGCTGTCGGTCTCGGCGACGACCCGCCGGCCCCGCCCCGGCGAGCAGCACGGTGTCCACTACTTCTTCGTCACCGACGAGGAGATGGACAAGCTGATCGCCAACGGCGAGTTGCTGGAGTGGGCCGAGTTCGCGGGCAACCGGTACGGCACACCGCGTGCGGCCGTACTGGAGCGCCTGGAGGCCGGTGAGCCGGTGCTCCTGGAGATCGACCTCCAGGGCGCGCGGCAGGTCCGCGACTCCATGCCCGAGGCCCGGCTGGTGTTCCTGGCTCCGCCCTCCTGGGAGGAGCTGGTGCGCAGGCTCACCGGCCGGGGCACCGAACCGCCGGAGGTGATCGAGCGTCGCCTCGCCGCGGCCAAGGTCGAACTGGCGGCCGAGCCGGAGTTCGACCAGACCCTGGTCAACACCTCCGTCGAGGACGTGGCGCGTGAGCTGCTAGCCTTGACGAACGTCGTGTGATCGTCACTGGTCCGCTGATCCCGACCGATCGGCCGACCGGTCACCCGACTGAATCTTTCCCATCCATCGGAAGGTAGAGCGTGTCCTCTTCCATCTCCGCGCCCGAGGGCATCATCAACCCGCCGATCGACGAGCTCCTCGAGGCCACGGACTCGAAGTACAGCCTCGTGATCTACGCGGCCAAGCGGGCCCGCCAGATCAACGCGTACTACTCGCAGCTCGGCGAGGGCCTCCTCGAGTACGTCGGTCCGCTCGTCGACACCCACGTCCACGAGAAGCCGCTCTCGATCGCCCTCCGCGAGATCAACGCGGGACTGCTGACCTCCGAGGCCATCGAAGGTCCGGCGCAGTAGTAGCAGGAGTACCGACCGCATCAGCGGTAGTATTTTCAGCCTAAAGCTGACGTATCCACAGGCCCGGCAGTCCGACTGCCGGGCCTGTGGTGTGTGATGGGGCGTACGCGATATCCGAGTCGGGGAGAGACGGTGGACAAGCCCAAGGTCGTTCTGGGGGTCAGCGGCGGCATCGCCGCCTACAAGGCGTGTGAGCTGCTTCGCAGGTTCACGGAGACGGGGCACGAGGTCCGGGTCGTCCCCACCGCCTCCGCGCTGCACTTCGTCGGGGCCGCCACCTGGTCCGCCCTGTCCGGCAACCCCGTGTCGACCGAGGTGTGGGACGACGTCCACCAGGTCCCGCACGTGCGCATCGGCCAGCACGCCGACCTGGTCGTCGTCGCCCCGGCCACGGCCGACATGCTCGCCAAGGCGGCCCACGGCCTCGCCGACGACCTCCTCACCAACACGCTGCTCACGGCCCGCTGCCCGGTCGTCTTCGCCCCCGCCATGCACACCGAGATGTGGGAGCACCCGGCCACCCAGGAGAACGTGGCGACGCTGCGCCGCCGCGGCGCGGTCGTCATCGAGCCGGCCGTCGGCCGCCTCACCGGCGTCGACACCGGCAAGGGCCGGCTGCCCGATCCGGGTGAGATCTTCGAGGTCTGCCGCCGGGTGCTCGCCCGCGGTATCAGCGAGCCGGACCTCGCCGGACGGCACGTCGTCGTCAGCGCCGGCGGCACCCGGGAGCCCCTGGACCCGGTCCGCTTCCTCGGCAACCGCTCCTCGGGCAAGCAGGGCTACGCCCTCGCCCGCACCGCCGCCGCGCGGGGCGCCCGCGTCACGCTGGTCGCGGCGAACGCGTCGCTGCCGGACCCGGCCGGCGTGGACGTGGTCCCGGTGGGCACGGCCGTGGAGCTGCGCGAGGCGGTGCTGCGCGCCGCGGCGGACGCCGACGCCGTCGTCATGGCCGCTGCGGTCGCGGACTTCCGCCCGGCGGCGTACGCCGCCGGGAAGATCAAGAAGAAGGACGACCAGGAGCCCGCGCCGATCGCCCTGGTGCGCAACCCGGACATCCTCGCGGAGGTCTCCGCCGAGCGGGCCCGCTCCGGCCAGGTGGTCGTCGGCTTCGCCGCGGAGACCGACGACGTCCTCGCCAACGGCCGGGCCAAGCTGAAGCGCAAGGGCTGCGACCTCCTCGTGGTGAACGAGGTGGGGGAGCGCAAGACCTTCGGCTCCGAGGAGAACGAGGCCGTGATCCTCGGCGCCGACGGCAGCGAGACCCCGGTCGCGCACGGCCCGAAGGAAGCACTGGCCGAGACCGTGTGGGACCTCGTGGCGGAACGGCTCGGCTGAATGACTCACCCACTCCGCCCGTACCGTGAAGCCCGCGCATTCGAGCGTGGCGGCCCTGGCCAAGGGCGCTGCGTTCCGGGCAGAATGCCCGTGCCGCAGGTCACAGCCCTTCCGAGAGGCGAGACGGGTGGGCCCGTGGCGGAGCGCGACCGATAAACTGTTCTCGGACGTCGCCGGGTGCAGCTCCCCGTGCCGTCCACCAATGATCAGCCAGCAGCCGCTGCAACCCCAGGGAGCGTTGTGTCCCGTCGCCTGTTCACCTCGGAGTCTGTGACCGAGGGCCACCCCGACAAGATCGCTGACCAGATCAGCGACACCATTCTCGACGCGCTTCTGCGGGAGGACCCGACGTCCCGGGTCGCCGTCGAAACCCTCATCACCACCGGCCTGGTGCACGTGGCCGGTGAGGTCACGACCAAGGCCTACGCGGACATCGCCACGCTGGTCCGCGGCAAGATCCTGGAGATCGGCTACGACTCCTCGAAGAAGGGCTTCGACGGCGCCTCCTGCGGTGTCTCGGTCTCGATCGGCGCGCAGTCCCCGGACATCGCGCAGGGCGTCGACACGGCCTACGAGAACCGGGTCGAGGGCGATGAGGACGAGCTGGACCGGCAGGGCGCCGGTGACCAGGGCCTGATGTTCGGCTACGCGTCCGACGAGACGCCGACCCTGATGCCGCTGCCGGTCTTCCTGGCGCACCGCCTGTCCAAGCGCCTGTCCGAGGTCCGCAAGAACGGCACGATCCCCTACCTGCGCCCGGACGGCAAGACGCAGGTCACCATCGAGTACGACGGCGACAAGGCCGTCCGCCTCGACACGGTCGTCGTCTCCTCCCAGCACGCGAGCGACATCGACCTCGAGTCCCTGCTGGCGCCCGACATCAAGGAATTCGTCGTCGAGCCGGAGCTGAAGGCCCTGCTCGAGGACGGCATCAAGCTCGACACGGAGAACTACCGCCTCCTGGTCAACCCGACCGGCCGCTTCGAGATCGGCGGTCCGATGGGTGACGCCGGCCTCACCGGCCGCAAGATCATCATCGACACCTACGGCGGCATGGCCCGCCACGGCGGCGGCGCCTTCTCCGGCAAGGACCCGTCCAAGGTCGACCGCTCCGCCGCGTACGCGATGCGCTGGGTCGCCAAGAACGTCGTCGCCGCGGGCCTCGCCGCCCGCTGCGAGGTCCAGGTCGCCTACGCCATCGGCAAGGCCGAGCCGGTCGGTCTCTTCGTGGAGACCTTCGGCACCGCCAAGATCGACGCCGAGAAGATCGAGAAGGCGATCGACGAGGTCTTCGACCTCCGCCCGGCCGCCATCATCCGCGACCTCGACCTGCTCCGCCCGATCTACGCCCAGACCGCGGCGTACGGCCACTTCGGCCGTGAGCTTCCCGACTTCACCTGGGAGCGCACGGACCGCGTGGACGCGCTGCGGCAGGCGGCGGGGCTGTAAGGCACCCCGCCCGACGGCACGCGCGCGGCCCGGCGTCCCCACGGGGGGCGCCGGGCCGCGACGTGTCCGCGGGCGGGCGGGGCCGGTGCCGGGCGCAGCGGTCCGCCCCCGGGCTCCGCCGGCCGATCGGCCCCGGCGGCCGGACAGGACAACCGGAAGAGACTCCAGCGGCACGTCGGCCGGCGGGGGAACCGCGATCACAGGGACCCGCGCACCCCTGTGATTGTCAGTGGTCTTTGGTAGGAATGCAGGCGTGAGCAGCGAGAACGAACCGGCGGGCGGTGGCGCGAAGGACGCGCCGCCCGAGCAGCTCGCGCTCATCCGGGAGAGCGTGCGCAAGGCGAAGGCGCCGCGGGCCAAGCCGCGGACCTGGCGCGGAGCCGCGCTCGCCAAGGAGCTGCCCGTCGCCCGGGTGCTCGTCGACAAGGGTGTACTCCATCTCGACCGGTACTTCGACTACGCCGTGCCCGAGGAGCTCGACGCCGACGCCCAGCCCGGCGTGCGGGTGCGGGTCCGGTTCGGGGCCGGGCGGCACCGGGTGCGGGACGGGCGGCGCGAGGGCGGGGGGCTCATCGACGGGTTCCTCGTCGAGCGGCTCGCCGAGTCCGACTACGCGGGTCCCCTGGCCGCGCTGGCCCAGGTCGTCTCGCCGGAGCGGGTGCTGGACGAGGAGTTGCTGGGACTCGTGCGGGCGGTCGCCGACCGGTACGCGGGCAGCCTGGCCGACGTGCTGCAGCTCGCCGTGCCGCCGCGCAACGCGCGCGCCGAGAAGCGGGCGTCACCGGAGCCGCTGCCGCCGCCGCCCGTGCCCGAGCCGGGATCCTGGATCCGGTACGAGCAGGGGGCCGCGTTCGTGGCGGCTCTGGCCTCGGGGGGAGCGCCGCGCGCGGTGTGGAACGCGTTGCCCGGCCCGCGGTGGAGCGAGGAACTGGCGCGGGCCGTGGCGGCGACGCTGGCCTCCGGCCGGGGCGCGCTGGTCGTCCTGCCGGACGGGCGGGCCGTCGCCCGTGCCGACGCCGCACTGACCGCCCTGCTGGGCGAGGGACGGCACGCGGTGCTCACCGCCGACGCCGGCCCCGAGAAGCGGTACGCGCAGTGGCTCGCGGTGCGCCGAGGGGCCGTACGGGCCGTCGTCGGGACCCGCGCCGCCATGTTCGCGCCGGTGCGGGACCTCGGCCTGGTCGCCCTCTGGGACGACGGCGACGACAGCCACAGCGAGCCGCACGCCCCGCAACCGCACGCGCGCGAGGTGCTGCTGCTGCGTGCCGCCCAGGACAGGTGCGCCTTCCTGCTGGGCGGCTGGAACTGCACCGTGGAGGCCGCCCAGCTCGTGGAGACCGGCTGGGCCCGGCCGCTGGTCGCCCCGCGGGAGCAGGTCCGGGCCGCCGCCCCGCTGGTCCGGACCGTGGGGGACCAGGACCTGGCCCGGGACGAGGCCGCCCGGGCCGCACGGCTGCCGACCCTGGCCTGGCAGGCCGTCAGGGAGGGGCTGCGTCAGGGACCGGTGCTCGTACAGGTGCCCCGGCGGGGTTACGTACCGCGGATGGCGTGCGCCGCGTGCCGGACGCCGGCGCGGTGCCGGCACTGCTCCGGACCACTGGAGGGCCAGGAGTCCGGGTCCGCGCTGCGGTGCGGATGGTGCGGGCGGGAGGAGAGCGGCTGGCACTGTCCGGAGTGCGGGGCCTTCCGGCTGCGCGCCCAGGTCGTGGGGGCGCGGCGCACCGCCGAGGAACTGGGGCGCGCCTTCCCGGCGGTCCCGGTGCGCACGTCCGGGCGCGAGCACGTCCTGGACACCGTGTCCGAGGCCCCCGCGCTGGTCGTGAGCACCCCGGGTGCCGAACCCGTCGCCGAGGGCGGCTACGCGGCGGCCCTGCTGCTGGACGGCTGGGCGATGCTCGGCCGTCCCGACCTGCGCGCCGGCGAGGACGCGCTGCGGCGCTGGCTGGCCGCCGCCGCCCTGGTGCGCCCGCAGAGCGCCGGCGGCACCGTCGTCGCGGTCGCCGAACCGACGCTGCGGCCGGTGCAGGCGCTGGTGCGCTGGGACCCCGTCGGCCACGCGGTGCGGGAGCTGGCCGAGCGGGCCGAGCTGGGCTTCCCGCCGGTGTCGCGGATGGCGGCCGTGGCGGGGCCGGCGGAGGCCGTGGCCGGGTTCCTCCGCGCTGTCGAGCTGCCCCGGGAGGCCGAGGTACTGGGTCCCGTGCCGCTTCCGGTCACGACCGCGGGGCGGCCTCGGCGGGTGGGCGCGCCGCCGCCCGGGGAGCACTGGGAGCGGGCGCTGGTGCGGGTGCCGCCGGGGCGCGGGGCCGCGCTGGCCGGTGCGCTGAAGGCCGCTCAGGCGGCCCGGACGGCGCGGGGGAGTGACGCCGCGGTGTGGGTGCGGATCGATCCGCCCGACATCGGGTGAGGGTGTACGGCCCCAAGGCTCGCTGTCCCTCCCGGTCCGCCGGGGAGGGACAGCGAGCCTCGGGGCCGTCGCGGTTCAGCCGTTGCGCGGGCCGGGGAAGGCCGTCGGCCGGACGTCGTCGCGCAGGGCCGGACTGCCCGCCGTCGGCTGGGTCGGCATGGAACGGGCCGCCGGGACCGTGGGCACGGCGGGCAGGGCGGATCCCACGTTGACCGCGCGGGGGCCCGTCGGCTCCGGAGCGTGCTCGGGGGACTCGGCGGCGGCGGGCGCGACCTGGGCAGTGGCGCGGCGCGAGCCGTAGCGACGGTGCACCGCCTGCTTGGTGACGCCGAGTGCGGAGCCCACCGCGTCCCACGAGAAGCCGAGCGAACGGTCGAAGTCCACGGCGGCCGTGACCAGGGTCTCGACACTGTCCCGCAGCTCCTGGGCGAGACGGACCGTCGGGGCGGGGGCGCGTCCGTAGACGACGAAGCCCGTGGAGGGGCCGGAGCGGCGCGGGCGGTAGACGTTGCCCAGCTGGGCGGTGAGGGTGCGCAGTGCGTCCACCTGCCGGCGGACCCGCTCGATGTCCCGCACCAGCAAGTGCAGGCTGGCCCGAGCCTGGGCGTCGTGGGTTGCGTGGTCGGCCATGAACAAGCCTCTCGAACCGGCGTTGAAAGGAATCGGGCCGCGCGGGCGGCCCGGTGGTCAACTCTTCCTTGACCAACGCGTGGGCGCTCCGCTGGTCACGGGGTGGGGGCGTGGCGGCATATGCGTGCGCCCCTTGGTTTGCTCCTCATGGGCTGCGTGCTGCTGGACTGCGTCCTGCGTCCTGCGTCCTGCGTCCTGCGTCCTCTGGGTCTGCTTGGTCTGTGGCCCTCGGTCTGCGGCCCCTCGGACATGGCCCCCTCGATCTGTGGCCCTCGGCCTGTGGCCTCTTGACCGCCCCTTGGCCTGGTGGCCCCTTGGTCTGCGGCCCCGGGGGTCCCCCGCCCGCGCGGGGCTCTGCTGCGGGGCTGCCGCGCCGGCGGCGGCTTTCCGTCGCGCGCGGGCTCGTAGACTGGTGCGTCGCCCGCATCCGCCCCCGCCCGAGAGGCCCGTCCCACCCATGAAGCTCGTCTTCGCCGGTACCCCCGAGGTCGCCGTTCCCGCCCTGGACGCCCTGATCGCCTCCGGGCGCCACGAGGTGGCCGCCGTCGTCACGCGGCCCGACGCTCCGGCCGGGCGCGGGCGCCGGCTGGTCGCCTCTCCCGTGGCCGAGCGCGCACAGGAGGCCGGGATCGAGGTGCTCAGGCCCGCGAAGCCGCGCGACCCCGAGTTCCTGGAGCGGCTGCGCCAGATCGCACCCGACTGCTGTCCCGTCGTCGCCTACGGGGCCCTGCTGCCCCGTGTCGCCCTGGACGTCCCCGCCCACGGCTGGGTCAACCTGCACTTCTCACTGCTGCCCGCCTGGCGCGGGGCCGCCCCCGTGCAGCACGCGATCATGGCGGGGGACGAGATCACCGGCGCCTCCACCTTCCTCATCGAGGAGGGCCTGGACTCCGGCCCCGTCTACGGGACGGTCACCGAGACCGTCCGGTCCGCCGACACCAGCGGTGACCTGCTGACCCGGCTCGCCCTCGCCGGCGCCGGGCTGCTCGCCGCCACCATGGACGGCATCGAGGACGGCAGTCTCGAGGCCGTACCGCAGCCGGCCGACGGAGTCACCCTCGCCCCGAAGATCACCGTCGAGGACGCCCGGGTCGACTGGGCCGCCCCGGCGCTGCGCGTCGACCGCGTGGTGCGCGGCTGCACCCCGGCCCCGGGCGCCTGGACCACCTTCCGGGGCGAGCGGCTCAAGCTCGTGCAGGCCCGCCCCGTGCCCGACCGGACGGATCTCGCCCCGGGGCAGCTCGCCGCCGGCAAGAACAACGTGTACGTCGGCACCGGCTCGTACGCCGTCGAGCTGCTGTGGGTACAGGCCCAGGGCAAGAAGCCGATGCGGGCCGCGGACTGGGCGCGCGGCGTGCGGATCACCGACGGTGAGCTGCTCGGCGGCTGACCTGCGCCTCCGTGCCACCGTTCACCGGTTCGGCGTACGCTGGTGAGCGCACTTCACCCCACATCCGGAGCACCTTTTTCGTGAGCGATCAGCCTCGTCGTCCCCGCAAACCCGGCAAGCCCTACCGCAGGCCCCAGAAGGACCCCGTCCGCTTCCTCGCCTTCGAGGCGCTCAGGGCCGTGGACGAGCGGGACGCGTACGCCAACCTCGTCCTGCCCCCGCTGCTGCGCAAGGCCCGGGAGAAGGAGGGACCCGAGAAGTTCGACGCCCGGGACGCGGCCCTCGCGACCGAGCTGGTGTACGGGACGCTGCGCCGCCAGGGGACGTACGACGCGATCATCGCCGACTGCGTCGACCGGCCGCTGCGGGAGGTCGACCCGCCGGTGCTGGACGTGCTCAGCCTCGGCGTCCACCAGCTGCTCGGGACCCGGATCCCCACCCACGCCGCCGTCTCCGCATCCGTGGAGCTGGCGCGGGTCGTGCTCGGCGACGGGCGGGCCAAGTTCGTCAACGCCGTGCTGCGCAAGGTCGCGCGGGACGATCTCGACGGGTGGCTGGAGCGGGTCGCCCCGCCCTACGACAAGGACCCCGAGGACCACCTCGCCGTCGTCCACTCGCACCCCCGTTGGGTCGTCTCCGCGCTGTGGGACTCGCTCGGCGGCGGCCGGGCCGGCATCGAGGAACTGCTGGCCGCCGACAACGAGCGGCCCGAGGTCACCCTGGTCGCCCGCCCCGGGCGGGCCACGGCCGGCGAACTGCTGGACGAGGAGGCCGCCGTCCCGGGGCGCTGGTCGCCGTACGCCGTGCGCCTGAGCGAGGGCGGCGAGCCCGGCGCCGTCGAGGCCGTACGCGAGAACCGGGCCGGCGTACAGGACGAGGGCAGCCAGCTCGTCGCGCTCGCCCTCGCCAACGCGCCCCTGGAGGGGCCGGACCGGCGCTGGCTGGACGGGTGCGCCGGGCCGGGCGGCAAGGCCGCGCTCCTCGGCGCGCTGGCCGCCGAGCGGGGGGCCTTCCTGCTCGCCTCCGAGAAGCAGCCGCACCGGGCCGGTCTGGTGGCCAGGGCACTGGAGGGGAACCCGGGGCCGTACCAGGTGATCGCGGCCGACGGAACCCGCCCGGCGTGGCGGCCCGGCAGCTTCGACCGTGTCCTGGTCGACGTGCCGTGCACCGGGCTCGGCGCGCTGCGCCGCCGCCCCGAGGCACGCTGGCGGCGCCGTCCCGAGGACCTCGACGGATTCGCCCCGCTCCAGCGCGGGCTGCTGCGCGGCGCCCTGGAGGCCGTCCGGATCGGCGGCGTCGTCGGCTACGCGACCTGCTCGCCGCATCTCGCCGAGACCCGGGCCGTCGTCGCCGACGTGCTCAAGCAGTTCCCCGGCACCGAGCTCCTCGATGCCCGGCCGCTGCTGCCCGGCGTACCGGACCTGGGCGAGGGCCCCGACGTACAGCTGTGGCCGCACCTGCACGGGACCGACGCCATGTATCTGGCACTCGTCCGCCGGACCGCGTGACGGGCGCCCGTTCCGGCGGATCCGCCGGAACCTAGCCCCGGCTCACCCGCACGCGTTCCCCGCCCGCCAGCTCCGGCGTGAGATCGACCTGGACCTGATGGACGGTCTGGTGGTCGACGCTGCCGCCCAGTTCGGCCGTCACCACGCCGATCCGGACGCCACCGCGGCCGCTGCCGGCGCGGTGGACCTGGACCGTGAAGGTCAGGCTCACGTTCTCCACGGTGAAACCGAGGGCCCGGCCCGCTGCCTCGGCGCGGGCCTCCTCGAGTTCGCCCCGGATCTGACGGATCACCTCGGCCAGCCCCACGAAGTCGGGCTCGTTCGTCAAGTCTCCTCCGCACAAGGCTCGTTCGTCTCCTGCCGCATCAGTATGCGGCAGGAGCACACGTCCGTATAGTTTCGTCCATGGCTGCTGGCGGGGGAGTCCTGGCCGCCTCGCTGACGCGCACGCCGTGCTGGGCGGTGCGCATCCGGGGAGCGGATGGTGAGATCGCGGGGGCCGGCATTCTGCTGAGCCCCGACCAGGTCCTCACCTGCGCGCATGTGGTGGACCGTGCGGCGGCCCGGATCACCGCGGAGTTCGTCGGCGCGCCCGGCCACAGCGTGCCCGCGGTCCCCGCCCGGGTGGACGGTGACGCCTACGTGCCGGAGACGCGGGACGCCGACGGCGACCCCAGCGGGGACGTGGCGCTGCTGCGGCTGGAGCGGCCCCGGCCCGTGGAGGAAACCGTGCGGCTCCACCGGCTGTCCGCAGCCCACCGCGAGGTGCGGATGTACGGCTTCCCGTACGACCACAACGGCGGCATATGGTTCCGGGCCGACGTCGTCGGCGGCTGCGGACGCGACGGACAGCTGCAGCTCAGCCCGGCCGCCCCCGGTGAACTGGCCACCCCCGGATGCAGCGGCGCGGGCGTCGCCGACAGCCTGACCGGCGAGGTCATCGGCATGGTGCTCAGCGGTCAGCGGGACCAGCACGGCAACCGGTTCTCCTTCATCAGCCCCGCCGAGACCATCGCCCGCCATCTGCCCCGGCTCAAGCCGTACATCGTGGGGCCCACCGCCGTCGACGAGAGGCTGCTCCCCTCCGACGACGCAGCCTCGGAGGCCCTGCTCGACGAGCCGTTCGCCCAGCGCCTCGCCGCCTGGCTGCGCGACGACGGCAGCCAGGTGAAGATCAGCGTCGTCCGGCACGACGACGCCGCGCGCGACGCCACGCTGCTTCGCGCCATCACCCTCGCCGACCGGGAGTTACGCACTCCGGTCTCCGTCGACCGGGCCTCCCTCGATCCGCCCGGCACCGTCCCGTCGGCCGGCGGCCACGACCTCGCCGTGCACACGGGCGGGCTGACCGCCGCCGAGATCGCCGAGCGGATCGCCGAACGCATGGGGCTGTGGCAGCACCCGGAGGACCCCCCGCTCGACCGCATCCGCGCCGCGAAGGTCACCCTCAATCTGGTCGTCGTCGGTGTCGACGAGGCGGCCGACCCGCCGGCGCTGCTGGATCTGCTGGACATGCTGCGCGCCGGCGGCAGCCGCCTGCTGCTGGTCTTCCGCGCGGCCGACGACTGCTACCGCCGTGCCCGCGACCAGCTGCTCGTCCGGCCCGCGCGGGAGCGCCGCGCCCGGCTCGTCGAGCGGCTGAGAGAGATCACCGGGCCACTCGCCCGGACGCTGTACGAACGCCGCGCGGCCGTGCTGCCGGAGGGCGTGAGGTCCGTCGACCCGTACCTGGTGGCCGCGCACGCCGCACTGGCCGACCTGCTGCGCGCACAGGACCGAGACCCCGGTCACGGCCCGGACCCGGCCCGGTACGAGCGGCTGGCCGACCGAGTCGCCGACCGGCTGGCGGCGGATGTCGGCCGGCTCGACCGGCTCCGCGACCGGCGCGACGAACTCACCGGCCGCCTGCGCAGCTACCGCGTGCTGCACCAGCGTGCCACGCAGGGCGAGGAGGACCCGGCGGTGGACGCCCTCTACGTCCGGGCCCACGACCTGCTCCGGGCGAGGCCGTGCGACGTGCGCGCGGCGGAAGCGGCGGTGGACGCCTACATCCGCCGCGTCGACGGCCGGGGAGGAGGAGACCCGCGATGACGCCGAGAACGCCTGGACGGTCTCGTGGCCCGACGGGGTGCTTTGTACGGTCTCGTGGCCCGACGGGGCGTTCCGAACGTTTCCACCGCCGGACGGACACCCCCGGCCGAGCCCGCGGCCGGTCGGGGAGTCCCCGGCGACCCCACGGCCCGACCCCGACAGGGAGCTCCCGGTATGAGTGAGACGGCCTGCGTCAGACCCGGCTGCCAGGGCGGCCGCATCATGGTCACCGGTTTCTGCGACACCTGCTCGCGCCGCCCCCTCACCCCCGAGCCCTCCCCCTCCCCGCCCGGCCCTTCCTCGCCCGCTCCCGCCGCCGACTCGGGCACCTCCGGCGTACCGGCGCCGCCTTCGCAGCGGTCCGTCACCCATCCCGCCGGCGAACTGGACCGCGACGGGCTGCTGGTGCTGCCCCACCTGCCCTCGCCGGACCCCTCCGAGTCCGCCGCCACCACCGCCCGTCCCCCCACCGGCGGCCGGCGCTGCGGCGTCGGGAACTGCACCGGCACCATCGGTGTCTCGTACGACGGCGGCCCCGCGCCCGACCACGGGTTCTGCCCGCTGTGCGGCGCGGAGTACTCCTTCCGGCCGAAACTGCGTCCCGGTGACCGGGTCGGCGGCCACTACGAGGTGCTCGGCTACCTCGCGGTCGGCGGCCACGGCTGGGTCTACCTGGCCGAGGACACCCGGGTGCCGGGTCTGCGCGTCGCCCTCAAGGGGCTGATCAACACCGGGGACGCCATGGCCCGGCGGGCGGCCGTCGAGGAGCGTCGCTCACTCACCACACTCCACCACCGGGACATCGTCCGCATCGTCACCCACGTCCAGCACCAAGCGCCCGGCGATGCCGAACCGACCGGGTACATCGTGATGGAGTACGTCGGCGGCCGCTCCCTCGCCTGGATCCGGTTCGCCCCCGAAGAGGAGCTGGCGCGGCTGTTCGGCGACGGCGGCTTCGAGTTCGGCCACGTCATCACGTACGGCTGCAAGATCCTCGGCGCCCTGGAGTACCTGCACGACCAGGGCCTGCTCTACTGCGACATGAAACCCGAGAACGTCATCCACTACGGCCGTGAGATCAAGGTCATCGACCTGGGTGCCATCCGCCGGATCGACGACCGTTCCTCCGGGCTCGTCCACACCCACGGATACTCCCCGCCGAAGAAGGAGCGCGACGAACGCGGGCTCGACGTCGACAGCGACCTCTACACCGTCGGCCGGACCCTGAAGGTGATGGCGGAGCGGGCCGCCCCGCCCGCCGGGCTGGCCGCCCGCTCCTTCGAGGCGCTGATCCGCCGCGCCACCCACCAGGAGCCCGCAGCCCGGTTCCACTCCGCGGCGGAGATGTCACGTCAGCTGTGGGAGGTGCTGCGCGAGCACCAGGCGCTCGGCGGACACGAGCCGTACCCGGAGCGCTCGACCCGGTTCGAGCCGACCGCGGCGGTCTTCGGTGCCGCCCTCGGCACGGTCCCCGCGCTGGACAGGTGGACGCACCGCTTCGGCACCGAGGCACCGGAGTTGCCGGCCGGCGCCCCGGACCCCCGGGCGGCGGCCCGCGCGCTGCCGGTCCCCCTGCCCGAAGCCTCCGACGAGGCGGCCGTACTGCTCGGCGGACTCGCCGCCGACACCCCCGACCGCATCGCGGCCCGAGCGGAGGGCGACCCGGCGCTGCGCACCGTGGAGACCGCGCTGTGGTTGTGCCGTGCCTACCTGGACGCCGGGGACGCCGCGCGGGCCGAGGCGTGGGTGGCCCGGGCCAAGGGGTGGAGCGGCGACTACGACTGGCGGATCTTCTGGCACCAGGGCCTGGTCCGTCTCGTGCGCGGTGCGGTGGACGAGGCGGAGGACGAGTTCTCCGCCGCCTACGCCGCGCTGCCCGGCGAGGCGGCACCGAAGCTGGCGCTCGGGTACTGCGCCGAGTTCCTGGCCGAGCGGCTGCGCGAGTCCGGCGTACGCGAGACCGAGGTACATGAGCCCGCCGTCGTACGGCGGACCGGTCTGCGCGAGGCCGGTCCGGCGCCGGCGCGGATCCGGCGCGCCGGGCAGCAGCAGGCGGAGCGGGCGCAGGCGCGCGAGCTGCAGGCCGAGGAGTACTACGAGGCCGTACGGCGCCGCGACCCCACGCAGGGCAGCGCCGCCTTCGGGCTGGCCCGCATCCGGCTGCGCCGCGGCGGTCGCCGCGAGGCCGTCGCCGTACTGGACGAGGTGCCGACCACTTCCCGGCACTACGACGCCGCGCGCGTCGCCGCGGTGCGGGTGCTGGCCGGCCGGCTGCCCGGCCGGCCCGCGCCGCTCGCCGCCGACCTGCACGAGGCCGCCGAACGGCTGGCCGGGCTGCACCTGGACGGCAGCGAGGCCCGGGACCGGCTGGAGACCGAACTGCGGGAGCACGCGCTCGCCTGCCGCCCGCCCGGCGGCTGGGGGAGCGGCTTCCCCGCCGGTGAACTGTTCGGCCCGCAGGACACCGAGGCGGCACTGCGCAGGCTGCTGTCCGGGTCGCTGAAGCGGCTCGCCGACCAGGCGGGCAGCCCCGGCGAGCGCGGCGACCTGCTGGACCGGGCGTACGCGGTGCTGCCGGAGCCGGCAGGTCTCGGGGAGTTGCTGCGGGGGTGGCGGCGTACGGGGTGAGCACGCGGCGGTGCGGGGAAACGACGACGAGACCGAGGGGGCACGGACAGCGTGGAGACAGGAGAACCCCGGACGGGCGAGGCGGCCGGCCGGGTCACCGTCGGGCTGGAGATCAGCCAGGAGAAGTACCTGTCCAGCGAGGCCGGCGACCCGCAGATGCACGCCATCCTCAGCGTGCGGGTGGACGGCACCGGGCGCGGCGGCCGCCCGCGCGGCCCGGTCCTGGCGCAGGTCCTCGCCGTGGACTGCTCCAGCTCGATGACCTGGCCGGTGGAGAAGCTGCACGCCGCCCAGCAGGCAGCGGTCGCGGCGATCCGCAAACTGCCGGACGGCACACCGTTCGCGGTGGTCCGCGGCAGCGAGCGGGCGGCCATGGCGTACCCGGACACCCCGCGCATGGCCCGGGCCTCGGCCCGCACCCGGGCGCGGGCCGAGCGGGCCGTGCACGGGCTGGTCGCGGGCGGCGGCACCTGCATCGGCGCCTGGCTGGACCTGAGCCGCCGGCTGCTGACGGAACAGGACGCGCCCATCGGGCACGTCCTGCTGCTCACCGACGGCAAGAACCAGCACGACGAGGAGATGCCGCTCGCACAGGTACTGGAGCAGTGCGCGGGCCGGTTCGTCTGCGACGCCTGGGGCATCGGTGACGGCTGGGACGGCCGGGAACTGCTGCGCATCACCCGCCGGCTGCACGGCAGCGCCTCCTCGGTGCGTGAGGAGGCGGCCCTGCCCGCGGAGTACGAGCAGCTGATGAGCCGGCTCCTCACCAAGACCGTTCCCGAACTGGCGATCTCGGTGACCGCGGTGTCCGGGGGCGCGGTGCGCTATCTCAAGCAGGTCTTCCCCACCGAGGCGGAGCTGACCGCGCAGGAGGGCACCGGCCGCTTCGTCACCCGGGCCTGGGGCGACGAGACCCGCCGCTACCAGCTGTGCCTGTCCGCCGACCCGTCCGGCCGCCCGCACCGTGAGGACCTCCAGCTCGCCGTGGTCGCCGTCGACGTACCGGGCGGCGAGGTGCGGCTGCCGCCGCCACAGCCCTGCCTGGTGCACTGGACCGACAACCCGGCCCTGTCCCGGTACACCGACGCCCAGGTCGACCACTTCGAGCGGCACCAGCGGCTCGGCGAGGCCGTCGCCGCCGCCACCGACGCCCACCGGCGCGGACAGCGCGACCTGGCCGAGCAGCAGCTCGGCCGGGCCGCGCAACTCGCCCACGAGATGGGCGCCGACGAGCAGCTCGCCCGACTGGGCCGGCTGGTGAACATCGACGACGCGCAGGCGGGCCGGGTCACCCTGCGCCCCGACGTCGCGGCCGTCGACTTCGAGCATCTGATCACCGCGAGCAGTCACAGCACCTACGGCCCCGCGTCAGGCCCCGCGTCCGGCAGCGCGGCGGGCGCCGCGCCGGGCGGCGGGGCCACCGTGTCCTGCCCGGCCTGCTCGCGCAAGGCGCCGGCGGCCGCCCGGTTCTGCCCCAGCTGCCGCCACCGCTTCGAGGAGCGGCGGTGAGCACCACCGGCCGGGACCTGACCCGGAGACTCAGGCTGCTGCTGGTCCTCCAGGCCGTCACCACCCTCGTGCTGTTCTTCGCCTACCGGGGCGTGCACGACGACACCGTGCCGCTGTCCACCGCGAGCACGCCCGGCATCCTGGCCGTCGACACCGCGCAGAGCGCGATGCGCGAGGCTCACCAGGTGGTCCGTGACAGCGGCCTCGAGGGAGACATCAGCGGCGAGTTCCACACCCAGATCTCGGTCGCCCAGCAGAGCCTCGCCCTGGCCGCGTCCGAGGACGTCACCGGCCTGACGGGGCGGCACGACCTCCAGACCGTCACCGGGCTGATAGCCGTCTACTCGGCCTGGGTGGAGCGCCGGGGCCGCGAACCGGACGACTCACCGCTGCACGCCGCCTACCTCCACTACGCCGAGAAGGTCCTCGGCCACCAGGCAGAACCGGGAACCGACGGCGACATCATGAGCCGCCTCGACGCCCTGCGGGCCGAACAACTGGAGGAAGCCGGGCGGCAGGCCGCCTTCCCCTGGCAGCTGTGGCTGGGCTGGGGCACGGTCGCGGTGCTGTACGCGGTGCTGGCCGGTGCGCTGCTGGAGACCCAGCGGTTCGTACGGCGCCGCTTCCGGCGGCCCGTGCAGCTGCGGCTGCTGGCCGCCACCGCGGTGGGCGCGCTCGGCGTGCCGGTGCTGGCCTGGCACACGGTTTCGGCCCACCGCGCGATGACCGGCTCCCTCGCCGAGGTACGGGTGCCGCGCGCCGACCCGGACACCATCCCCGACGTGGCCGACGAGGTGCAGGGCGCGCTCGCGGACGCCGGGTTCTGGGCCTCGCTGTCCGACTGGATACTGCTGGGAGGAGCCGTGGTGGTGGCGCTGACGGTGTGGGGACTGTGGCCGCGTATCGCCGAGTACCGGTTCCGGGGGCAGCGATGACCCGCCCCGGGGCCCGGACGCTCGGCATCCTCTGCGCCTGTCTGGTCCTGTTCGGTGCCGGAGTGTTCGCCGGGGTGCGCTGGGCGCGCGACTGGCAGGGCTCCGTCACCCTGCTCGCCAACTGGAGCGGTGAGGAGCGTGAGCAGTTCGAGGAGCAGGTCATCGAGCCGTTCGAGGAGGAGTACCGGATCGACGTCGTCTACCAGGGCAGCTCCGCGCTCAGCCAGGTGCTGGCCGCCGACATAGCGGCCGGCAACCCGCCCGACGTGGCGGTGCTGCCCGGGCCCGGCGAACTGCTCGCCTACGCCGTCGACGACCGGCTCCACCCGCTGGACGGGCTGTTCGACCCCGGGCACTACGACCGGTTCTGGGCCCCCGAGGTCACCGTGCCGGGGCAGGCCCCCCACACGTACTGGCTGCCCGTGAAGACCGGCCTGAAGAGCATGGTGTGGTACACGGGGCAACGGCCCACCGTGCAGTCGGCGGCGTCTCCCGGCCGCTGGTGCCTCGGCATGGAGTCCGGCGCGACCTCCGGCTGGCCCGGCACCGACTGGGTGGAGGACATCCTGCTCCAGCAGGCCGGACCGCGGGTGTACGAGGAGTGGGCCAACGGCAGGCTGCCGTGGACCGACGACGCCGTGCGCAAGGCCTGGACGACCTGGGCCGACATGGTGGGCGCGGGCTCCGGCGAGCGTGTGGAGCAGGCGCTGACCACCGGGTTCGGCGCCGACTGCGCGCCGGGCCGCCTGGAGCACCAGGGATCGTTCCGGGCCGGGCACTGGCGGCAGGCGGGCGGCGACCACGTCCACTTCTCCGAGGTCGTGCCCGGGGCCGGGCCGGACGCCGGCGCCTGGGAGGTCTCCGGTGACCTCGCGGCCGTCCTGAACCCCACCCCGGAGGCCGAGCGGCTGATCCGCTACCTGGCCGACCCCGGCACCGTTCTGCCGGAGTACACGGCGAACAGGGCCGCGAAGACGGACGGTGAGCAGGACCCGACCGAGCGTGCGATCGGGGCCGTCCTGCGCGAGCCCGGCCGGGCCCGCTGCTGGGACGCCTCCGACGCGATGCCGCGTACCACCCGGGACGCCTTCCACCAGGCGGTGCTGCGTCACTTCGCGGCTCCTGAGGAGCTCGACGAGCGACTGGCGGAACTGGAACGCCTCCGCGAGGAACAGGACCTACCGGTGTGCGGCACCGACTGAACCGGTTGGGGCACCCGCTGCCCACGTCCGCCGGACGCGCCCCGGAGGTGCGCCGGGCGGTGCCGTGCCGCGGGGTGGTGCCACGCCGCGGGGCCGGTGACCTACGCGGCTCCGCCGGGGCGCGGGCACCCCACGACCGGCCCGCGGTCGACGAACGACCCCGACCATCCGGGACCCCTGCCGCCCCGCCCCGCGGGGCATGGCAGTCTTGGGGCATGGCCGCGCAGATCAACCCCAGCATCCTGTCCGCCGACTTCGCCCGCCTCGCGGACGAGGCCAAGGCGGTCGAGGGAGCCGACTGGCTCCACGTCGACGTCATGGACAACCACTTCGTCCCGAACCTCACGCTCGGCGTGCCGGTCGTGGAGTCCCTGGCCCGGGCGACGGACACCCCGCTGGACTGCCACCTGATGATCGAGGCCCCCGACCGCTGGGCGCCCCAGTACGTGGAGGCGGGCGCCGGTTCCGTCACCTTCCACGTCGAGGCGGCCGCCGCGCCGGTGCGGCTCGCACGGGAGATCCGGGCCAAGGGGGCCCGCGCGTCCATGGCGCTGCGGCCCGCGACGCCCATCGAGCCGTACGAGGATCTCCTCCCCGAACTCGACATGCTGCTGATCATGACGGTTGAACCGGGCTTCGGCGGGCAGGCGTTCCTCGACATCATGCTGCCGAAGATCCGGCGCACCCGTGAGCTGATCAAGAAGCACGGTCTGGAGCTGTGGCTCCAGGTCGACGGCGGGGTGTCGGCGTCGACGATCGAGCAGTGCGCCGACGCCGGCGCGGACGTCTTCGTCGCGGGTTCCGCCGTGTACGGGGCGTCCGACCCGGCCGAGGCGGTACGTGCACTGCGCACGCAGGCCGAGGCGGCGACCGCCAAGGCGTCCTGGGTGTGTGCCCACTGAGGAACAGAACGTGAACGGCTCCCATCAGGGCTGATCAAGTCCGCCGAATCTGCAAGGATGACGGCGAATCCAGAGTGTGAACAGCAGTGAGGAGATCGCCGTGTCGGGTATGTCGGCGGGCCGCTCAGCCATGCGGATGGGACCCGCTGAGCTGGTCCAGGCGGCGGCCATGGCCCGCCGCTTCTACCTCGAGGGCAAGTCCAAGATCCAGATCGCCGAGGAGTTCGGCGTCAGCCGCTTCAAGGTGGCCCGGGTCCTTGAGACAGCCCTCGAGCGAGACCTTGTACGAATCGAGATCCGGGTGCCGGCCGAGCTGGACGCCGAGCGCTCGGACGCCCTGCGGGCCCGCTACGGCCTCAGGCACGCCGTCGTGGTGGAGTCCCCGGCCGACGCCGAGGAGACGCCCGACCCGGAGAACCTGGGAGAGGTGGCCGCCGACCTGCTCGGCGAGCTGGTCGACGAGGGTGACGTGCTGGGGCTGGCCTGGGGCCGGTCCACCATCCACATGGCGGCGGCGCTCGACCGGCTGCCGCCGTGCACGGTGGTGCAGCTGACGGGCGTGTACGACGCCGGGACCGCCGAGCGCGGCTCGGTGGAGGCCGTGCGCCGCGCCGCCCAGGTGTCGGGCGGCGACGCCCACCCCATCTACGCGCCGATGCTGCTGCCGGACGCGGCCACCGCGCAGGCGCTGCGCCACCAGACCGGGATCGCCCGGGCCTTCGAGTACTTCGACAAGGTCACGGTCGCCTGCGTCTCCATCGGCTCCTGGGAGCCGGGCATCTCGACGGTGCACGACATGCTCAGCGACGAGGAGCGCGCGCACTACGCCTCGCTCGGCGTCGCCGCCGAGATGTCCGCGCACCTCTTCGACGCCGAGGGGCGCCGGGTCGGGCGGGACCTGGGGGAGCGGTGCATCACGGTCAAGGCCGACCAGCTCCGCCGTATCCCCGAGGTCGTGGCGATCGCGGGCGGGCAGCGCAAGGCGGCGGCCATCGACGCGGTGCTGCGCTCCGGGCTGGTCACCAGCCTGGTGACGGACACGTCGGCCGCGGACTACCTGATGACGGTCGGCTCGGCACCGAAGTCGACGCTCAACCGGACCGATCCGGACGGCATCTGACGGCGGATCGGGCAACCGGATCGGGCAACCGGATCGGGCAACCGGATCGGGCCATCGGGGGCGCGAGGGGGAACCGCCGGGGCACTGTCGGGGGGCAGGAGAGGAAGAGAAGAGGGCGACATGACCGAGGACCCCGCAGGGCGGCTCGTGATCACGCTGGACCTCGACGGGGTCACGGACAAGGCGGGCCTGATGGACCGCTGCGCCCGTGACCTGGCGCTGCCCGACTGGTTCGGCCGCAACTGGGACGCGCTCGCCGACTCCCTCGCCGACCCCTCCGTCTGGCCCGAGGGCGCGGCGGACCAGGGGCTGCTGCTCGTCGTGCGGGGATGGGGCGCGTACGCGCGGGAGCGGCCGGAGGAGTGGGCCGTCGCCGAGGAGGTCTTCGCCGAGGCGACGGACCGCGGTCCGGGGCTCTTCGTGACCCTCGGCCCTGGAGGATCCTCCAAGCAGGGCGCCGACCGGCCTGGATGATCTGCCCGGGGCCTACCGGCCATCGGTCATGGGAGAATGAAGTACGTGCTCTTTCCCCCTGGCTGACCTGTCCGGGGGCCACCTCTGATCGACTGGGATGTGCAGCACGTGCGTTTCCTGAATGACATCCAGCCCTCGTACGACCTGACGTACGACGACGTGTTCATGGTGCCGAGCCGCTCCGCCGTGGGCTCCCGGCAGGGCGTGGACCTCGGCTCCCCGGACGGCACGGGCACCACCATCCCGCTCGTCGTCGCCAACATGACCGCCATCGCAGGGCGCCGCATGGCCGAGACGGTGGCCCGCCGCGGCGGCCTCGTGGTCATCCCGCAGGACATCCCGATCGAGGTCGTCACCGACGTCGTCTCCTGGGTGAAGAGCCGCCACCACGTCCTCGACACCCCGATCGTGCTCGCCCCGCACCAGACCGTCGCCGACGCGCTGTCCCTGCTGCCCAAGCGCGCGCACAACGCCGGTGTCGTCGTCGACGGGGACCACAAGCCGGTCGGCGTGGTCACCGACGCCGACCTGAGCGGCGTGGACCGCTTCACCCAGCTCGAAGAGGTCATGTCCAAGGACCTCATCCTCATCGACGCGGACATGGACCCGCGCGAGGCCTTCAACACCCTCGACGCCGCCAACCGCCGCTACGCGCCCGCCGTGGACGAGGACGGCCGCCTGGCCGGCATCCTCACCCGCAAGGGCGCCCTGCGTGCCACGCTGTACACCCCGGCCGTCGACGCGCGGGGCCGGCTCCGCATCGCCGCCGCCGTCGGTATCAACGGCGACGTGGCCGGCAAGGCCGAGCAGCTGCTGGCCGCGGGCGTGGACACCCTCGTCATCGACACCGCGCACGGCCACCAGGAGTCGATGATCAGCGCCGTCAAGCTGGTGCGCGACCTCGACCCGCAGGTCCCGATCGTCGCGGGCAACATCGTCTCCGCAGAGGGCGTGCGCGACCTGATCGAGGCGGGCGCCGACATCGTCAAGGTCGGTGTCGGCCCCGGTGCGATGTGCACCACCCGCATGATGACCGGCGTGGGCCGGCCGCAGTTCTCCGCGGTCCTGGAGTGTGCCGCCGAGGCGAAGAAGTACGGCAAGCACGTGTGGGCCGACGGCGGCATCCGGCACCCGCGCGACGTGGCGATGGCCCTCGCGGCCGGCGCGTCCAACGTGATGGTCGGCTCCTGGTTCGCCGGGACCTACGAGTCTCCGGGCGACCTCCAGCACGACGCCGACGGGCGCCCCTACAAGGAGTCGTTCGGCATGGCCTCCGCCCGTGCGGTGCGCAACCGCACCTCCGAGGAGTCGGCCTACGACCGGGCCCGCAAGGGGCTCTTCGAGGAGGGCATCTCCACCTCACGGATGTTCCTCGACCCGACCCGCCCCGGCGTCGAGGACCTGATCGACTCGATCATCGCCGGTGTCCGCTCCTCCTGCACCTACGCCGGTGCCGCCTCCCTGGAGGAATTCGCCGAGAAGGCCGTCGTCGGCATCCAGAGCGCCGCCGGCTACGCCGAGGGCAAGCCGCTGCACGCCAGCTGGATCTGAGCCCCCACCCCTTCCGCACGGCCCCTGACCGTCCCGTCCCCCGGGAGGGCCAGGGGCCGTGCGCCGTTCCCGGCGGCGCACCGCGCCGGGACCACCGGATCCCGCCCGGGCCGGCCCGGAGAGACCGGGCCCGACCCGGCGGGAGGCCGCCGGGGCGCGAGCCGTCGCGGGCCGGCCGGACAGCCGCTGACCAGGGCGATCCACCGCTCGCCGACCCCGTACGCAACGCTGCGCAGCCTCCGCGCAACGAATACGCGCCCGGCCCCGGTCAACGCAACGATCGTGCGGACACGCGCAAGGTTGCTGCATTACCGGGGCACCGCCCCGCTCGTAGTGTTCTGCGCTGTACGTGGCGTGGCGGGGACCCCGCTCGGTGGGTTCCCGCTTCCGCGAGGAACGCCGCCGGTCCCCGCCGCTCCAGAAGCCCGCCGGGAGCCCGTCCGCTCACCACCACCGGCGGCGACCGGCAGCGACAAAGGAGTCAACGCGTGCTCGACCCAGGCGCACCCTCGCACCACGACACATCGGCCACCCCGACGTCCCCGGGCCTGGCCGCGCGCCTCATGCGCCGCAAGCCCGTCGAACGCCTGGTGGCGGAGGGCGGCCAGGGCGAGGGCGGCACCCTCCGTCGCTCCCTCGGCCTGTGGCAGCTCACGATGATCAGCATCGGCGCCACGCTCGGCACCGGCATCTTCGTCGTCCTCGGCGAAGCCGTCCCCAAGGCCGGCCCGGCCGTCACGCTCTCCTTCGTCATCGCCGGCCTGACGGCGCTCTTCTCGGCGCTGTCCTACGCCGAACTGGCGGGCACCATCCCGGTCGCCGGGTCCTCCTACTCCTACGCCTACGCGACGATGGGCGAGCTGGTCGCCTGGGTCTGCGGCTGGTGCCTGGTCCTGGAGTACGGCGTGTCGGTGGCCGCCGTCGCCGTCGGCTGGGGCGAGTACCTCAACGAGCTCCTCGACGGCACCATCGGCGTCACCATCCCGGCCGCCCTGTCGGCCCCGCCCGGTGACGGCGGCATCTTCAACCTGCCCGCGCTGATCGTGGTGCTCCTCGCCATGACCTTCCTGCTGGGCGGCGCCCGCGAGTCCGCCCGGGCCAACACCGTCATGGTCGTCGTCAAGATCGCCGCACTGGTGCTGTTCTGCGCGATCGGCGTGCAGGGCTTCCGCTCCGGCAACTACGAGAACTTCATGCCGCTCGGCATGGCCGGCGTCAGCGCGGCCGGCGCGACGCTCTTCTTCTCGTACATCGGCTTCGACGCCGCCTCCACCGCCGGCGAGGAGGCCAAGAACGCCCAGCGCGACCTGCCCCGCGCGATCATGCTGTCCCTGGTCATCGTCACGGTGCTGTACGTCCTCGTGGCGGCCGTCGCCGTCGGCGCCAGGCCCTGGCGGACCTTCACCGACTCCGAGGCCTCCCTCGCCCAGATCATGACCGACGTCACCGGCCAGGACTTCTGGGGCACCCTGCTCGCCTTCTGCGCGGTCGTCGCCATCGCGAGCGTCGTCCTGACCGTGCTGTACGGCCAGACCCGCGTCCTGTTCGCCATGTCCCGCGACGGGCTGGTGCCCAAGGTGTTCTCCCGGGTCCACCCGAAGACCGGCGCGCCCCGCGCCAACACGCTGATCGTCTCCCTGTTCTGCGGCGTCCTCGCCGCCGCCATCCCGCTCGGGCAGCTCGCCGACGCCACCAGCATCGGCACCCTCTTCGCCTTCGCCCTGGTCAACGTGGCCGTCGTGGTGCTGCGCCGGACCCGTCCGGACATGCGCCGCACCTTCCGGGTGCCGCTGTCGCCGGTCCTGCCGGCGCTGGGCTTCGCCTTCTGCGTCTGGATGATGGGCAGCCTGTCCACCGTCACCTGGGTGGTCTTCGGTGTCTGGATGGCGGTCGGGCTCGTGTTCTACTTCGTATACGGCCACCGCCGTTCCCGGCTCGCCACGCCGGACAGCTCAGCAGTCCAGACGCACCAGAAGTGAAGTGAACGACCCGCAGTGCTGAACGATCTCGACGAACGCATCGTGCACGCCCTCGCCGAGGACGCCCGCCGCTCCTACGCGGACATCGGGCAGTCGGTCGGCCTGTCCGCCCCCGCCGTGAAACGGCGCGTGGACAGGCTGCGCGCCACCGGAGCCATCACCGGATTCACCGTACGGGTCGACCCCGCCGCGCTCGGCTGGGAGACCGAGGGGTTCGTCGAGATCTTCTGCCGCCGCAACACCTCGCCGGAGACCATCCAGCGGGGCCTGGAGCGCTACCAGGAGATCGTGGCCGCGTCCACCGTCACCGGGGACGCGGACGCGGTCGCCCAGGTCTTCGCCTCCGACATGCGGCACTTCGAGCGGGTCCTGGAGCGCATCGCGGGGGAGCCGTTCGTGGAGCGGACCAAGTCGGTGCTGGTGCTCTCGCCGCTGCTGCGCCGCTTCTCGTCGGGGTCGCCCACGTAAACGGGGCCGCCTGCACACGCGGGACCGCCTCGCGATCGGGTCGTTCCTCGCGGTCGGGCCCGTCTCCGGCGGTCGGGCCCGTCTCCCGCGATCGGGCCGCCCCCGCGTTCGGGCCGGTCCCCGCAACCGGGAGACCGGGACACGGTCTCCCGGCTAGCATCGGGGCATGACCTGGCGACATTGATCCACCAGCCGTGCCTCCTCCCGAGGGCCGCCGCGGACGCCGTACCACCGGTGTCCGATCCGCCCCCTCGGGAAGGCCTCATGACTCTTTCACCCGAGCGTGCCCCCGCCACCGCCGGTACCCGGCGGCTGACGCGCACGCTGTACGCCTCCGCGTTCTGCGACGAGTTCGTCCTGCTCTACCCGGTGTACGCGCTGCTGTTCAGCGACACCGGCCTGTCGGTCTGGCAGATCTCCTCCCTGTTCGCCCTGTGGTCGTTGACCAACGTGGTTCTGGAGGTGCCCTCCGGCGTCTGGGCCGACGCCGTCTCCCGGCGACTGCTGCTGGTGCTCGGCCCGCTGCTCACCGCCGCCGGCTTCGCCCTGTGGGTGCTCGTGCCCTCCTACGGTGCCTTCGCTCTCGGCTTCGTGCTGTGGGGCGCCGGCGGAGCGCTCGGCTCGGGTGCGCTGGAGGCGCTGGTCCACGACGAACTGGACCGGGCCGGCGCGGCCGACCGGTACGCCCGCGTCATGGGCCGGGCGCGGGCGATCGGGATCGCCGCGACGATGACCGCGATGGGCCTGGCCGGTCCGGTGTTCGACCGGGGCGGCTACGAGACGGTGGGCGCGGCGAGCGTGCTGGTCTGCCTGGCCGGGGCGGCCGTGGCGACACGGTTCCCCGAGCACCGCGAACCGTCCGCCGCCGGCGACGGCTGGACCGCGACTCTGCGCGCCGGACTCGCCGAGGCCCGCGACGACCGCTCCGTGCGCGGCGCGCTGCTGCTCGTACCGGCCGTGACGGCGGTGTGGGGCGCGCTCGACGAGTACACGCCGCTGCTGGTGCGCGACACCGGCGTCGCGCAGGAGACCGTCCCCTGGCTGCTGCTGGTGATCTGGGCCGGCGCCACGGTCGGCAGCCTGCTCGCCGGCACGGCCGAACGCCTGACCACGACCGGGTTCGCCGCCCTGCTCACCGGCTCCGCGCTCGCACTGGCGGTCGGTGCCGCGGCGGGCACCCCGGTCGCCCTGGTCCTGGTCGCGTTGGCCTTCGGCGGCTTCCAGCTGGCGACCGTGCTGGCCGACGCGCGCCTCCAGCGGCGTATCGACGACGCCAGGCGGGCGACGCTGACCTCGGTCGCGGGCCTGGGCACGGAGCTGGGCACCCTCGTCACCTTCGGCGCCTACGCGGCGGCGGCCACGGTGACGGGGCACGGCACCGCCTTCGTGTGGTCCGCGGTGCCGTACCTGCTGACGGCCCTGCTGCTGGTCACCGTCGCCCGTACCGCGGCGGCTGACAGGGCACGACCCCGATAGCCGCCGGTCCCCTTCTCGCCCCCCGAAGGCCGCCGGACTCACGCACCGGGGCAGCTCCCCGCCCTCCGCGGCGCTGCCCGACGCGCCCAGCCGTGGCCGGCCCGGTCGTGGCGGCCGCGGCCGTGGACCGTGACGCCGGCCCGCCCGCCCCCGGCGCCGGGCGGGTCGGAGCCGGTGATGACGGCGGAGACGACGGCCACGGCACCGCCGGGCGCCAGGGAGTCGACGCTCGGCGTCCCCCTGGCGCCCGGCCGTTCACGCAGTGGCCGAGTCCGAACGGACCGGTGGCCCCGAGCGCGTCGTCGTCCTCGGCCGCCGGCCGGGGCAGGGCCGCGTGCGTGCCCCCAGGGAGGAGCCGGGCACAGGACCGGGGCGCGAGCGCGCAACGAATCGCCGGGTGGATGCGGGCGGCAGACCGACCCGCCGTCCGCCACCGCGGCGCCTCCGTACCGCGTGCACGGCTCGACCCCTGACCGACGGCGTGCCACCGGGCCGCCGGAGCGGGCCCGGACGGACAACGAATCGCCGCAGGAAGCGCCCCGGACGCAACGATCCGCCCACGGACGCGCAACGGGTCCTTCTTGTCCGGCCGGGGCGCCGACCGTACCGTCTATCTGACCCCCCAGCCCCCTTCCCACCCGGTGAGGAACACGCATGCGCACCGCCCTGCTCCAGAGCTCCGGCCGGCCCGGCTCCCCCGTCGAGAACCTCAAGGTCCTCGACGAGGCCGCCGGCCGGGCCGCCGCAGCGGGTGCCGGGCTCCTGGTCACCGCCGAGCTGTTCCTGACCGGGTACGCGATCGGCGACGACATCGCCGTCCTCGCCGAGCCCGCCGACGGCGACTCGGCCGACGCCGTCGCGGAGATCGCCGGGCGGCACGGCCTCGCCGTCGCGTACGGCTACCCGGAGCGGGCCGGCGCCAGCGTCTTCAACTCCGTCCAGCTGATCTCCGCCGACGGCACCCGCCTCGCGGGCTACCGCAAGACCCACCTCTTCGGCTGCTTCGAGCGCGACCACTTCACGCCGGGCGAACAGCCGGTCGTCCAGGCGGAGCTCGACGGGCTGACCGTCGGCCTGATGATCTGCTACGACGTGGAGTTCCCGGAGAACGTCCGCGCGCACGCGCTGGCCGGCACCGACCTGCTGCTCGTCCCGACCGCGCAGATGCACCCGTTCCAGTTCGTCGCCGAGTCCGTCGTGCCGGTGCGGGCCTTCGAGAACCAGATGTACGTGGCGTACGTCAACCGCGTCGGCCGGGAAGGCGAGTTCGAGTTCGTCGGGCTCTCCACCCTCGCCGGTCCCGACGGGACCGCCCGCGCCCGCGCCGGGCGTGCCGAGGAACTCGTCCTCGCCGACGTCGACTCCGCCTTCCTCGCCGCGTCCCGCGAGACCAATCCGTACCTGGAGGACCGCCGGCCGGGCCTGTACGGGTCCCTCGCCTGACCTCCCCCCTCACCGCCACGCCCCCCCCGTTCCACCTGTGCAAGGAGTCCGTACCCCATGACGTCCACCGTGCCCAACGCGATCGAGCACGCAGACCAGCAGCAGCCGCCGATCACCATGTTCGGGCCGGACTTCCCGTACGCGTACGACGACTTCCTCGCGCACCCCGCCGGCCTCGGCCAGATACCCGCGACCGAGCACGGCACCGAGGTCGCCGTCATCGGCGGCGGCCTGTCCGGCATCGTCGCCGCCTACGAGCTGATGAAGATGGGCCTCAAGCCCGTCGTCCACGAGGCCGACAAGATCGGCGGGCGGCTGCGGACCGTCGGCTTCGACGGCTGCGACGAGTCCCTGACCGCCGAGATGGGCGCGATGCGCTTCCCGCCCTCCTCCACCGCCCTCCAGCACTACATCGACCTGGTCGGCCTGAAGACCCGCCCCTTCCCCAACCCGCTCGCCGAGGCCACGCCCTCCACCGTCGTCGACCTCAAGGGCGAGTCGCACTACGCCGAGACCCTGGACGACCTCCCCCAGGTCTACCGCGACGTCGCGGACGCCTGGGCGAAGTGCCTCGAAGAGGGCGCCGACTTCTCCGACATGAACCGCGCCCTGCGCGAGCGCGACGTCCCGCGCATCCGCGAGATCTGGGCGAAGCTGGTCGAGAAGCTCGACAACCAGACCTTCTACGGCTTCCTCTGCGACTCCGAGGCCTTCAAGTCCTTCCGGCACCGCGAGATCTTCGGTCAGGTCGGCTTCGGCACCGGCGGCTGGGACACCGACTTCCCCAACTCCATCCTGGAGATCCTCCGCGTCGTCTACACCGAGGCCGACGACCACCACCGCGGCATCGTCGGCGGCTCCCAGCAACTGCCGCTGAGGCTCTGGGAGCGCGAGCCGGAGAAGATCGTCCACTGGCCCCACGGCACCTCGCTGAAGTCCCTGCACGTGGGCGGCGACCCGCGCCCGGCGGTGACCCGTCTCACCCGCACCGCCGGCAACCGCATCACCGTGACCGACGCCGACGGCGACATCCGCACGTACCGGGCGGCGGTCTTCACCGCCCAGTCCTGGATGCTGCTGTCGAAGATCGCGTGCGACGACTCGCTCTTCCCGATCGACCACTGGACCGCGATCGAGCGCACCCACTACATGGAGAGCTCCAAGCTCTTCGTGCCCGTCGACCGGCCCTTCTGGCTGGACAAGGACGAGGACACGGGGCGGGACGTCATGTCGATGACGCTCACCGACCGCATGACCCGCGGCACCTACCTCCTGGACGACGGCCCCGACAAGCCCGCTGTCATCTGCCTCTCCTACACCTGGTGCGACGACAGCCTGAAGTGGCTGCCGCTGTCCGCGAACGAGCGGATGGAGGTCATGCTGAAGTCGCTCGGCGAGATCTACCCCAAGGTCGACATCAGGAAGCACGTCATCGGCAACCCGGTGACCGTCTCCTGGGAGAACGAGCCCTACTTCATGGGCGCGTTCAAGGCCAACCTCCCCGGCCACTACCGCTACCAGCGGCGCCTGTTCACGCACTTCATGCAGGAGGAACTGCCCGAGGACAAGCGGGGCATCTTCCTCGCCGGCGACGACATCTCCTGGACGGCCGGCTGGGCCGAGGGAGCCGTCCAGACCGCGCTCAACGCGGTCTGGGGCGTCATGCACCACTTCGGCGGTGAGACCGACGCGGCCAACCCCGGCCCGGGTGACGTCTACGACGAGATCGCACCGGTCGAGCTCCCCGAGGACTAGAACACCCGGCGGATCAGTCCGGTAGCGGCGTGAGCAGCATGCGGCCCGCGAAGCCCACCGCCTCGTCCAGCCGTTCGGTGAACTCCCCGGCGACGTCGGGCAGCCGGCGCAGCGCCCACAGCGCGCGGGCCGCCGCCCAGGCGGCGTCGCGGGCACGCTCCAGGCTCCAGGAGCCGAGCAGATGGGCCAGCGGGTCGGTGATCCTCAGGAGGTCGGGACCCGGCATCAGCTCGTCGCGGACGCGCTCCTCCAGCGACACGAGGAGATCACCCACCCGGTCGAACTCATCCTCCAGGTCGACGGGTTCGCAGCCGAGCGTACGGCACGTGTCCACCACGGCGAGCGCGAGATCGTGGCCGATGTGCGCATTGATGCCCGCCAGCGCGAACTGCAACGGCCGTACGCCGGGATGGCGGCGGAACTGGAACAGGGGCCGCCAGCACGCGGGCGGACGGTGCCCGTCCTCCAGCGCGTCGACGGCGGCCAGATAGCGCTCCGCGAACCGCACATCCAGCGCGATCGCGGCCCGGGAGTCCGTGAAGCGACCGCCGTCGATGTGCCGGTCGACCGCCTCGGTGACGGTCAGGTAGACGCGGTTGAAGACCGCCACCCCGTCCCGGGCCGGCAGCGTCGTGCCGAGGGCACGCATCCGGGAGAGGACCGCGTCCACCGTCCGGACGGCCGCTGTGACTTGTTCGCTGTGCGCCATGGCGGCAGCGTCGCAGCTTTAGGCTGGCGGGAGTGCCGGCGGGCCCGACGCTTCCCCAGAACGGGGGAACGCGCCCGCCGTGCGGGGGAGGGGGAACCACACGTGTCAGGCCTTCGTGCCCGGCGCCTGGCCGCTCGCAGGGCCGAGCGCAGGCGTGCCGCCCGCCGCAACGCGATGGTCGCGGCGGCGTCCGTCGTGGTCGCGGTGGGCACCGCGACCGGCATGCTGTCCGCGTTCGGCGACGAGGACGGCGGCAGTGCGGACGAGGCCCGTCCGGACGTGACGTGGTCGCCGCGGCTGCAGTCCCTGCCCGTCCGGCCGTCCCCGTCGGCGGCGACACCGTCCGCCTCCGCCTCGGCCTCCGCCCCGGTGCAGAAGGAGAGTCCCGGCCCTTCGCCGACGAAGAGGCCCGACACGTCCGAGGAGCCCGAGAAGTCCCAGAAGAAGGAGCCCCGGACGGCCCCGGCCTCGACCCTGCTCTACCGGCACCCCGAGTCCCAGGTCCTCGACTGGGTCCGGGCCCACCCCGACGACCCGCGCCAGGACCTCATCCAGTCCCGCATCGCCGATCACCCGGCCGCCGTGTGGTTCGCCGACTACGCGCCCGGGACGATCACCTCCCGGGTCCGCGCCGTCACCTCGGGCGGTGCCGAGGCGGGCCGGGTGCCCGTCGTCGTGCCGTACGCGATACCCGACCGCGACTGCGGCGGCCACTCCCAGGGCGGGGCGCCCGACCTCGACGCGTACGACGCCTGGATCGACCGCTTCGCCGCCGGGCTCGGCTCGGGCGACGTCATCGTCGTCCTGGAGCCCGACTCGGTCGCCCAGGCCGACTGCCTCTCCGCCGGCGCGCGCGCCGACCGCTTCGCCTCCCTGGCCCGCGCCGGCCGGGTCCTGAAGGATGCCAACCCCAAGGCCCGGGTCTACTACGACGCGGGGCACTCCGGCTGGCACGCGCCCGCCAAGCAGGCGGGCTGGCTGAGGCAGGCGGGCGCCGCCTCGGCCGACTCCTCCGACGGCATCTTCAGCAACGTCTCCAACTTCCACGTCACCGCCGACGAGGTCGCCTACGACCGCGCGGTCCTCGACGCCCTCGGCGGCCCCCCGGGCCTGGGCGCCGTCATCGACACCAGCCGCAACGGCAGCGGCGCCCCGGCCGACGGCGAGTGGTGCGACCCGGAGGGCCGCACGCTCGGCCGTGCACCGACCCTGAGCACCGGCATGGGGCGCATCGACGCCTACCTCTGGGTCAAGCTGCCCGGGGAGTCGGACGGCTGCAAGGGGAAGCCGGGCACGTTCACGCCGTCCTACGCCTACGACTTGGCGCGCTGAACTCCGTCGTCACCGTCCTCGGCCTGCTCGTCGTACGACGACGTGCCCTCGTCCAGCAGCGGCGCTTGCGTCTTGAGGTGGGCCGGGGCGAAGACCCGCAGGGCGTGGTAGCCGGTGATGACGACCACGGTGCCGAGCGCGATGCCGCTGAGGGAGAAGGTGTCGGTGAACTCCATGCTGACGTTGCCGACGCCGATGATGATGCCCGCGGCGGCCGGCACCAGGTTCAGCGGATTGCGCAGGTCCACCTTGGCGTTGATCCAGATCTGCGCGCCGAGCAGGCCGATCATGCCGTAGAGGATGACCGTGATGCCGCCCAGCACCCCGCCGGGGATCGCGGCCACGACCGCGCCGAACTTCGGGCAGAGGCCGAAGAGGAGGGCGAAGCCCGCGGCGGCCCAGTACGCGGCCGTCGAGTAGACCCGGGTGGCGGCCATCACGCCGATGTTCTCGGAGTACGTCGTGTTCGGCGGGCCGCCGACCGCGGTGGACAGCATCGAGCCGACGCCGTCCGCGGAGATCGCCGTACCGAGCTTGTCGTCGAGGTTGTCGCCGGTCATCTCACCGACCGCCTTGACGTGCCCGGCGTTCTCCGCGACCAGCGCGATGACGACCGGCAGGGCGACCAGGATCGCCGACCACTCGAAGCTCGGCCCGTGGAAGGACGGCAGGCCGATCCAGTCGGTCCGGCCCACCGCGGAGAAGTCCAGCCGCCAGTGGTCGGTGAGCTTGCCGCTGCCGTCCACCGAGTGGATCTTGCCGAAGACCTGGTCGAGGACCCAGGAGAGCACGTAGCCGAAGACCAGGCCCAGGAAGATCGCGATCCGGGACCAGAAACCGCGCAGGCACACCACGGCCAGACCGGTGAACAGCATCACCAGCAGCGCCGTCCACTGGTCCTGCGGCCAGTAGGTGGACGCGGTGACGGGGGCCAGGTTGAAGCCGATCAGCATCACCACCGCGCCGGTGACGATCGGCGGCATCGCGGCGTGGATGATCCGTGCCCCGAACCGCTGCACGGCGAGACCCACCAGGAACAGCGCGGCACCGACGACCAGCACCGCGCCGGTCACCGTGGCGCTCGTGCCGCCCTGCGCCCGGATCACCGCGGCGACGCCGACGAAGGAGAGCGAGCAGCCGAGGTAGCTGGGCACCCGGCCGCGGGTGGCGAGCAGGAAGATGACGGTCGCCACGCCCGACATCATGATCGCGAGGTTGGGGTCCAGGCCCATCAGGACCGGAGCCACGAAGGACGCCCCGAACATGGCCACCACGTGCTGGGCGCCGAGCCCGGCCGTGCGGGGCCACGAGAGCCGTTCGTCGGGGCGGACCACCGCTCCGGGTGCGGGCGTGCGCCCGTCACCGTGCAGCTTCCAGCGCACGCCGAGGTCCATGGTGAGGTTTCGCTTTCTCTGTACGTGAGGACTGTCCGGACCATTGTCAGGGGTACCGGACGGTCCTCCGTCCCGCGCCCCCCGCTGACCAGCGCCTTCCCCCGGCCGTAGCTGCTGAGCGTCCGCTTAGGATGGAGGGGATCCGCCGTACGTGAGCACAGCCGAGCAGGACCAGGAGCCCGCCCGTGACCGCCGAAGCCCCCGCCGCCCCCGCCCTCTCCTACGGCCGCCTCGTCCCCGTCACCGTCCACTTCGACGACCTGGACGCGCTCGGCCTGCTGCACAACGCCCGCTACCCGGTGATGGCCGAGCGGGCCTGGGCCGAGCTGTGGACCGAGCACGGCTTCCGGTTCGAGGGCGACTGGGCGGCGGCCGGCGACGCCTGCAACGCGGTCAGGGAACTGACGATCACCTATGAGGCGCCGGTCACCCGGCCGGGCGCGTACGCCGTCCACCTCTGGCTGGACCGGCTCGGCACGACCGGGCTGACGTACGGCTTCCGCTTCTGCTCGGCGGACGGCACCACCACGTACGCCCACGGCAGCCGGGTGCTGGTCCGGTTGGACTCCCGGACGCTGCGCCCGGCGCCGTGGAGCGACGCCTTCAGGGCTGCCGGTCGGGAACTCCTGCGCTCGACGGACTGATCTTCGGGCGCTCCCGGTCCCCGGCGCGCAGCACCTTCGCGAACACCACCAGGCAGCAGGCCAGCACCGTCACCAGACCGAACGACACCACCAGGCTGGTCGCCTGGGCCAGACCGCCGATCGCGCTCGGGGCGACCAGTCCGGAGGTGTACGTGATGGTGGCGACGCCCGCGATGGCCAGGCTGGGGTTGGAGCCGGCACGGCCGGCCGCGGCGAAGCACAGCGGGATGACGACGGCTATGCCGAGGCCCATCAGCGCGAAGCCGGTCATCGCCACCGCCGGGTGGCTCCCGAGGACGATGAGCAGACCGCCGAGGGTGGCCAGCACCCCGCTCACCCGGACCGTGCGCACCGCGCCGAACCGGTCCACCACCCTGTCACCGGCGAACCGGGCCAGCGCCATGGTGAGTGTGAAGCCCGTCGTGCACGCCGCCGCCAGACCGGCCGAGGCCTCCAACTGGTCCCGGAGGTAGACCGCCGACCAGTCCAGGCTCGCACCCTCCGCGAACACCGCGCAGAACCCGACCGCGCCGATCAGCAGCGCCGACCTGGGCGGCAGCGCGAACCTCGGGGGCGGGTCCTCGTCCTCGGCGGGCTGGAGATCCAGCACCCAGGTGCAGGCCACCAGGCCCGCCACGGTCAGCACCGCGGCGGCGAGGGCGTGGTGCAGCCGGGCGTCCGAGCCCAGGTGGGCGGCGAGCGTGCCGGCCGCCGAGCCGATCAGGGCGCCCGCGCTCCACATGCCGTGCAGCCCGGACATGATCGACTTGTCGAGCCGGTTCTCGACCTCGACGCCGAGCGCGTTCATCGCCACGTCCGACATGCCCGCCGTGGCGCCGTAGACGAACAGGGCGAGGCAGAGGGTGAGCAGGTTCGGGGCGAGGGAAGGCAGGACGAGCGCCAGCGTCCACAGGGCCAGCAGACCGCGCAGCGCGGTGCGGGCGCCGAGGCGGTGGCTGACGCTGCCGGCCAGCGGCATGGCGACCGACGCGCCGATCGCCGGGAACGCGAGCGCCAGACCCAACTGGCCCGCGCTCACCCCGGCATGGTCCTGGATCCACGGCACGCGTGTCGCGAACGAGCCGGTGACGGCGCCGTGCACGGCGAACACGGCCGCCACGGCGTACCGGGCGCGCCTCACCGTGTGCTGCTCGTAGACCACTGCGCTCATTCCCTGCCCTCCGTCGGGTCTGCACCGGTTCGACTGCCCGGCGTCCTTGCGCTCACTGCGCTCACCGCGTCGCGTAAACTATCAGGAACCCTGCCTGATAGATAGGGAAATAGGGGCGCGGGCCCCCGCGCCGCCGATCTGGAAGGATCCCGGCATGCCCGCATCCCCGAGCACCGCCCGGGCCATCAACGACCGGCTCGCCCTGCACCTGCTCCAGCAGGAGGGCCCGTTGACGGCAGGGCAGCTGAAGCAACTGACCGGCCTGTCCCGGCCCACCGTGGCCGACCTCGTCGAACGCCTCACCGCCTCCGGCCTGGTCGAGGTGGCGGGAGAGTCGGGCGAGCAGCGCCGGGGGCCGAACGCCAAGCTGTACGGCATCGTCGCCGGACGCGCCCACCTCGCCGCCCTCGACGTACGCACCGAGGGCGTCGCCGTGCTGGTGTCCGACCTGCTCGGCCGGGTGCTCGCCGAGGCGTCCGTGCCGATCGGCGACGACACCGGGACGGGCCCCGCGGTGGAACAGGCGGTGGGCCTGGTCGTGGGCGCGGCGAAGGAGGCCGGGGCCGACCGGCTGCACAGCGTCGGTATCGGCGCGCCCGGCCTGATCGACCCGGCCAGTGGTGAGCTGCGCGACTCCACCGGACTGCCCGAGTGGCACCGCCGGCTGATGGTCGCGTTGCAGGAGAAGTTCCCCGAGGCGCGGATCGGCGTCGAGAACGAGACCAACCTCGCCGCCCTGGCCGAGCAGCGCGACGGGGCGGCCCGGGACCGGGACACGTTCGTCCTGCTCTGGCTCGGCCTGGGCATCGGCGCCGCGGTCGTCCTCGACGGCACGCTACGGCGGGGTGTCTCCGGCGGCGCCGGCGAGATCGGCTTCATGCCGGTGCCGGGCACCCGGGGCCTGCCGTCGGCCACCGACTGCGACGGCGGCTTCCATTCCGTGGCCGGTGCGGCGGCGGTGACCGCCCTGGCGGCGCGGCACGGGGTGACGGCAGTGCCCGAGGGGCCCGAGCCGCACGCCGCCGCGCTGGTGCGGGAGGCGGTGCGCCGGGCGGATACGTCCCAGGACCGGCGCCCGGCCCCGGACCCCGCCGCGGAGCGGTTCCTCGACGAGCTCGCCGACCGGGTCGCCCTCGGAGCCGCCGCCGTCGTTTCCGTCCTGGACCCCGGCTGCCTGGTGCTGGCCGGCGAGGTCGGCCGGGCCGGCGCCGACACGCTCGCCGCCCGTGTCCAGCACCGCCTCGCCCGGATGTCACCGCTCGCCACCGAGGTACGGCCCAGCACGCTGGGCGGCGGTGCCGTACTGCGCGGGGCCCTGCTGACCGCCCGCGACCGCGCCCAGGACGAGCTGTTCGCCCCGCCGGAGCGGTAGCCGCGGCGCGCTCGACGCCATCTCCGTGACGACGGGCGGTCGCGCCCCGTGGCGCCGGGCCGCGCGTCATCCGCTCCCGGCAGTCCGGCGTGGCCCGTCGCCCCGGCCCCGTGAGGGAAGCGGACATCCCGGCAGGACGGTCTGCGGGCGGCGTGCCGCCGGGCCGGTCGCTCCCGTCGGCGACACGTGGCGGGCGCGCTGGGAGGCCCGGCGGCGGGCAAGGGCCTTCGTCACCGCCGCCGGGCCGGTCTCGTCGGGGTCAGCAGGCGCCGAGGTCCTGCCAGACACCCCACTCACCGGTGGTGCCGGGCTCCTCGCCCTTCGTCCACCACTTGGACTTCCACGAGCGCCCCTCGTGGGACACCGTGACGCCGGCGCCGTACGCCGTGGCCGCTTCCCAGGCCGGGGCCGCGCACTGCCCGGTGCCGTCCGTCGGGCTCGGGCTCGGGCCGGGAGTCTCCGTGCCCGTGGGCGTCGGCGTGGGGGTCGGTGTCTGCGTTCCCGGGTCCACCACGGTCGTGCCCCGTGCGAGGTCGCCGGCCAGGGCATAGGCCTTGCCGCCGATCGTCACCGTCCAGTTCGACGGGGTCGACACCGGCAGGTAGTAGTTGAACGACAGGTCGACGGTCGCGCCCGGCGCCAGCGACTGCCACGCCGGCAGCTTCAGCGACACCCGGTGGAAGTCACCCTTCAGGCCGCCCACGTTGCCCCCCGTGTGGTCGCTGCTGATGACCTTGGTGCCGAAACCGGACTGGTCGGAGGCGTTCCCCGGGGCCGAGGTGGCGTAGTCGAACTGGAACTCCGTACCGCCCGGCAGCGCGGTCTTCGTGTTGTTCGTGATCCGCAGCTTGGGCGTGATCGGGTAGTTGGAGTCGCCCAGCTTGAAGTCCGTGAACTCCACGTCCACGTCCACGGCCTCCGCCGGCAGGTCCGCGTTCGACTTCTTCGCGCCGTACGGCGCGGCCGACTTGAACGTGTCGTACATCAGCGAGGTGAGCGTGTCGCCCGTCTCGTACTGGCCCTTGGCGGCGTTCCAGCCGTAGTCGCCGGCCAGCTCCCAGATCATGGTGCCGCCGATGCCGCGGTCCACCACGTAGTCGGCCTTGGCCCCGACCGACTGCTCGTCCTCGGTGGAGAGGAAGACCTTCTTCTCGGCGTTCCACAGCCAGGGCGCGACCAGCGTCGGGTCGTAGGCGCGGGCATAGGTGCCCGTCAGCTTCGTGTCCGCCGGGAAGCCGTAGTCGGTGACGTAGTCGCCGACGATGCCCTTCTCGAGGTTCTTGGCGTGCCACATCGGGTTGGAGCCCGCCGGGGACTCCTTGCCGTTGGCGTCGAGGTCGTGCCAGAGGTTGTCGATGCCGACGGCGCCGTCACCGCACTTGGTCAGGCCGGAGCCCGCCGGGCAGGAGGAGGCGGACGCCTTGCCCCACAGGCCGTCGGTTCCGCCCTGGACGTTCTTGTGGCCGCGGGTGTAGTACGGCAGGCCGATGTTGATGCGGCCGGCCGGCATGGAGCCGCGGAAGTAGTGGTAGGCCCAGTCGGTGTTGAGGTAGCCGATGCCGCCGTACTGGGCGCTTCCGTAGACGTTGGCGGCGGCGAGTTCGGAGTCCTTGCCGTCGTCGAAGAGGGAGGCGTTCGGGCCGACGTGCTCGTTCCAGGCGCCGTGCAGGTCGTAGGACATGATGTTGACGTAGTCCAGGTACTTCTGGACCTGGAAGGTCTCCATGCCGCGCAGCAGGTAGCCGGAGGAGGGCGCGGCGACGGAGAGGAGGTAGTGCCTGCCGTCCGCGGCGCCGGCGCGGTCGAGCCTCTCGCGCAGCGTCTTCATCAGGGCCGCGTAGCCCTTGACCAGCCCGGCCCGGCGGCCGTTCGCGAAGGACCAGTCGAGCGGGTTGCCCGCGTCCTTCATCGTCGTCGGGTACTCGTAGTCGATGTCGACGCCGTTGAAGCCGTACTTCCGCACGAAGTCGACCGCCGAGTCGGCGAAGGTGTCGATGCCGGCCTGGTTGACCGAGCCGTCGGCGTTGGTGGCCATCGAGTAGAAGCCGCCCGAGTCCACGCGGGTGCCGTCGTCGGCGAAGTAGCCGCCGGTCTCGGCCCAGCCGCCCACGGAGATCATCGTCTTGACGTCCGGGTGCTGCTTCTTGAACTTGTTCAGCTGGTTGAAGTGGCCCTTGTAGGGGAGGTCCGGGTCCATCTCGGCGCCCTCGACCCCCGGCCACGTCATGCCGGTCGCCGGGTTCGTCGCGCTGTCCGGGCCGACGGAGAGCCTGTTGCCGCCGTCGACGTGGGCGAAGGCGTAGTTGATGTGTGTGATCTTGTTCCACGGGATGTCCGAGGCCAGGTACGCAGGCTTGCCGTCCTTGCCGGTGCGCCAGCCCGTGAAGTAGCCGATCACCCGGCGCGGGTGGTCCGCGCCCATCTTCTCCCGGCCCGCCGAGTCGTAGGCCGAGCAGTAGGGGACATCGACGCCCGGGGTCCGGTAGAGCCCGTCGGGACGACAGGTCTCCTGGTCGGCGGCCTGCGACGCGGTCGCCGGCAGGCCGGCCAGCAGGAGGCCGGCGACGGCGGCCGCCGCCGCGAACAGGGCCGGTCCCGCTCTGTGGCGGGTTCTGGAGCGTGACGGGGAAGGCACAGTCGGTTCCTCTCCACGGAAGTTGCGCAGACCCTAGAGAGGACTAGACCAGTGAGTCAATAGGTATGGACCAATCTCAAGGCGGGGTGGCGGCACCTCGGTTGGGGGCGGTCGCGGCGCGAGCGGCCCCGAAGCGAGCGCTCTGTGAGCCACTCCACACACTGCGTCCGCATGGACCGGGATCAGTCGTGGCACACTGGCCGTGTACCAGAAGCAGCGCACTCCGGGGTCGGTGAAAGTCCGAACCGGCGGTTACAGTCCGCGACCCGGTCGCCTCCAGCGACCGGTTGACCAGGTGAAATTCCTGGACCGACGGTTAAAGTCCGGATGGGAGGCAGTGCGCCGCGGGCGAGCACACGTGCGCGCCGCCGATCTCTGGGCCCGCCCGTCACGGGTGGGCCCGTCCGGCGTCGTTCCCGGTGCCCTCGTTCGCGATCTCTGTCGTTCTCGACAGCCCCGGAGTCCGTGCCCGAAGAGGCAGGAGGACCCGGGAAGTGTTCACCGGAATCGTCGAAGAGCTGGGCGAGATCACCGCCGTCGAGACCCTCGACGACGCCTGTCGCTTCCGCGTGCGCGGCCCCGTGGTCACCGAAGGGGCACGGCACGGCGACTCCATCGCCGTCAACGGTGTCTGCCTCACGGTCGTCGACCACGAGGGTGACGAGTTCACCGCGGACGTGATGGCCGAGACCCTGAACCGCTCCAGCCTCGGCGCCCTCACCACCGGCTCCCGCGTCAACCTGGAGCGCCCCACCGCCGTCGGCGCCCGACTCGGCGGGCACATCGTGCAGGGCCACGTCGACGGCACCGGAGAGATCCTGGAGCGCAAGCCCTCCGAGCACTGGGAGCTCGTGAAGATCTCCCTCCCCGCCGACCTCACCCGGTACGTCGTGGAGAAGGGCTCCATCACCGTCGACGGCATCAGCCTCACCGTCGTCGACGCCGGCCCCGACTTCTTCACCGTCAGCCTCATCCCCACCACCCTCGCCCTGACCACGCTCGGCCGGAAGCAGCCCGGCGACCCGGTCAACCTCGAGGTGGACGTCATCGCCAAGTACGTCGAGCGGCTGCTCGGCGCCCAGGGAGGCACCCGGTGAACTGGCTCAACTCCGAGGCGTTCACGCTCTTCGACCAGCACATCAAGTGGTCGGACATGATCGGCAACGTCATCGGTCTGCTCGGCCTCGCGCTCGGCTGGCGACGCTCCATCTGGACCTGGCCCGTGCAGTTCGTCTCCGGGCTCGTCCTCTTCACGGCCTTCGCCACCGCCCACCTCTCCGGCAGCGCGGGCAAGCAGATCGTCGTCATGGTCGTCGCCGCCTGGGGCTTCTGGCAGTGGAACCGCGGCCGGCGGCAGACCCAGGACGGCTCCATCGCCGTCCGGTTCGCCACCTGGCGCGAACGCGGCGCCCTGCTCGCCGCGGCCGCCGTCGGCACCCTCGCGGTCGGCGGCCTGTTCACCGCCTTCCCGACCCTGTCCTGGGACCCCTGGCCGGACGCGTACATCTTCGTCGGCACCGTCGTCGCCATGTACGCCCAGGCCCGCGGCATGGTCGAGTTCTGGTTCGCCTGGCTGCTGGTCGACCTGGTCGGCGTCCCGCTGAACTTCGCCAACGGCTTCGCCTTCTCCGGCTTCGTCTACGTCATCTACGGCGCGCTCGTCCTGTGGGGCCTGCGCGACTGGTGGCTGCGCTCCCGCACCGCGGCGCGGCCCGTCCCGGAAGGAGCGCCGGCATGAGCACGGCACCGATCCTCTACAGCACCGAGGGCATCGACGACCTCGGCCTCGACCCCGTCGAGCAGGCGATCGCGGACATCGCCGCCGGACGCCCGGTCGTCGTCGTCGACGACGAGAACCGCGAGAACGAGGGCGACCTCGTCATCGCCGCCGAGAAGGCGACCGAGGAGATCGTCGCCTTCATGATGAGCGAGTGCCGCGGCCTGATCTGCGCCCCCATGGAGGGCGACGAACTCGACCGCCTCCAGCTCCCGCAGATGGTCGGCGACAACACCGAGTCGATGAAGACCGCGTTCACGGTCTCCGTCGACGCCGCCGCCGCTCACGGCGTGACCACCGGTATCTCCGCCTCCGACCGGGCCACCACCCTCCAGCTCCTGGCCGGCGGCACCGCCGAGCCCGCCGACCTGGTCCGGCCCGGCCACATCTTCCCGCTGCGCGCCCGCTCCGGCGGCGTGCTCGTGCGCAACGGCCACACCGAGGCCGCCGTCGACCTCGCCCGCCTCGCGGGCCTGCGCCCGGCCGGCGCCATCGTCGAGATCGCCGGTGAGGACGGGCGCATGCTCCGCCTGCCCGAGCTGATCCCGTTCGCCCGCAAGCACGGCCTGACGATCATCTCCATCGAGGACCTGATCGCCTACCGCCGCAGCGCCGAGCCCACCGTCCGCCGCGAGGCCGAGGTCCACCTGCCCACCCGGCACGGCGAGTTCACGGCGTACGGCTACCGCTCCACCGTCGACGGCGTCGAACACGTCGCCCTCGTGCACGGCGAGATCGGCGACGGCACCGGCGTTCTGGTCCGCATCCACTCCGAGTGCCTCACCGGCGACGTCTTCGGCTCCCAGCGCTGCGACTGCGGCCCCCAGCTGGACGCCTCCCTGGACCGCATCCAGGCCGAGGGCCGGGGCGTGGTCGTCTACCTGCGCGGCCACGAGGGACGCGGCATCGGCCTGATGTCCAAGCTCCGCGCCTACGAACTGCAGGAGCGCGGCCGGGACACCCTCGACGCCAACCTGGAACTCGGCCTGCCCGCCGACGCCCGCGACTACGGCGCCGGCGCCCGGATCCTGGGCGACCTCGGCGTGCGCACGGTCCGCCTGATGACCAACAACCCGGACAAGAGCGACGCCCTCGTCCGGCACGGCATCGAGGTCACCGGCCGCGAGCCGATGCCCGTCCAGGCCGGCGAGCACAACCTCCGCTACCTGCGCACCAAGCGGGACCGGATGGGACACGACCTGCCCTGGCTGGACACGACGCCCGTGTCCACCTGCGGCAACCAGTAGACGCAGTAGACCCAGCAAACCCAGCTAGCCCAGTAGGCAAGGAATCCGAGGAGAGACGTGAGCGGCAAGGGTGCACCGGAGCTGTCCGTACGCAACGTGGGGGACCTGCGGGTCGCCGTCATCGCGGCACAGTGGCACGACAAGGTGATGGACGGACTCGTGGACGGCGCCCTGCGCGCCCTGCACGAGCTGGGCATCGACGAGCCGACCCTGCTCCGGGTCCCCGGCAGTTTCGAGCTCCCGGTGGTCGCCAAGGTCCTCGCGGGCCGCGGCTACGACGCGATCGTCGCCCTCGGCGTCGTCATCCGCGGCGGCACCCCCCACTTCGACTACGTGTGCCAGGGAGTGACCCAGGGCCTCACCCAGGTCTCGGTCGACACCGGCGTCCCCATCGGCTTCGGCGTGCTCACCTGCGACACCGAGGAGCAGGCCCTGGACCGGGCCGGCATCGAGGGTTCCAGCGAGGACAAGGGCCACGAGGCGGTGACCGCGGCCGTCGCCACGGCGGCCACGCTCCGCTCGGTATCCGAACCGTGGCGTTAGCCCGCCCGGCACTACGCGTAAAGTGGGCGCCACCATGTCCAAGAAGACTTTCGAGGAGCTCTTCACCGAGCTCCAGCACAAGGCCGCGAACGGCGACCCCGCCACCTCCCGCACCGCCGAGCTGGTCGACAAGGGCGTCCATGCCATCGGCAAGAAGGTCGTCGAGGAGGCCGCCGAGGTCTGGATGGCCGCCGAGTACGAGGGCAAGGAGGCGGCGGCCGAGGAGATCTCCCAGCTGCTGTACCACGTCCAGGTGATGATGGTCGCCCGAGGGATCTCCCTGGACGACGTCTACGCCCACCTGTAAAACCCAGACCCGTTTTCTCACCCCTCCACACGAAGGAAGCCGATCTCATGCTGCGCATCGCCGTCCCCAACAAGGGTTCCCTGTCAGGCCCCGCGGGGGAGATGCTGCATGAGGCCGGCTACCAGCAGCGCCGCGAGTCCAAGGAACTGCGGATCGTCGACCCGACGAACGAGGTCGAGTTCTTCTACCTCCGCCCCCGCGACATCGCGATCTACGTCTCCTCCGGCAAGCTCGACATCGGCATCACCGGCCGCGACCTGCTGATCGACTCCGGCGCCGACGCCGAGGAGATCCTCCCGCTCGGCTTCGCCCGCTCCACCTTCCGCTTCGCCGCCAAGCCGGGCACCGCGAACGGCATCGAGGACCTCAAGGGCCGGACCGTGGCCACCTCCTACGAGGGCATCGTCGCGGCGCACCTGGCCGACCGGGGTGTCGACGCCTCCGTCGTCCACCTCGACGGCGCCGTCGAGACCGCCATCGAGCTCGGCGTCGCCGAGGTCATCGCGGACGTCGTCGAGACCGGGACCTCCCTGCGCAACGCGGGCCTGGAGGTCTTCGGCGAGCCCATCATGAAGTCCGAGGCCATCGTGATCCTCCCCCAGACTCCGTCCGGGGGTGCCCCCAGCTCCGGCGCGGACGCGGAGGAGCCCAAGGTGCAGCAGTTCCTGCGCCGCCTCCAGGGTGTCCTGGTGGCCCGGACGTACGTGATGATGGACTACGACTGCCGTGTGGAGCAGTTGGAGAAGGCCGTCGCGCTCACGCCCGGCCTGGAGTCCCCGACCGTCTCCCCGCTGCACAACGAGGGCTGGGTCGCCGTCCGCGCGATGGTCCCGGCCAAGGAGGCCCAGCGGATCATGGACGATCTGTACGAGATCGGCGCGCGGGCCATCCTGACCACCGCCATCCACGCCTGCCGTCTCTGAGCACGACCCGGAGCGACGCCATGCCCGACACCACGCCGGACGCCACACCGGAGCTGCCCGCACTGCCCGTGACCTTCCGGCCGGGCCGCACCCGGGTGGTCCTGTCCGTCCTCGCCGCCGGCACGTTCGTGACCATCTCGGCGGTCGGGATGCTGTTGGGCGGCCTCGGCACGGGGGAGCGCCTCAGCTTCGTGCTGACGGCCCTCCTCCTCGCCGGGGTCCTGCTCGTGCTGGCCCGGCCCCGGGTCACCGCCGACGAGGCGGGCGTCACCGTCGTCAACCTCACCACCAAGCGGCGCCTCGCCTGGGCCGAGGTTCTCCGGGTCAACCTCCGGCAGGGCGACCCCTGGGCCTTCCTGGACCTCAGTGACGGCACCAGCCTCCCCGCGCTCGGGATCCAGCCGGGCATCGCCCGGCAGCGCGCCATCCAGGACGCGCGTGCTCTGCGCGCGCTCGTCGAGGCCCGTTCCGCCGCCGCCCCCGAGGCGCCCCGCTCCTGACGCGGGTGCGGCGACCCTGCCGCGGGCACCCTTGTCGTGATTAATCTGGGAACGAGGACGCGGCCGTCGCGTCCTCGCCCCTGTCGCTCCGCCCGGTGCGCGGGGGTTCCCGCTACCCGAGGAGTGACTCCCTCCGGCGATGGACGGACCGTCCTGCAGTACCTGCGCCGCCCCCTGCCGCGACACCCCGCAGGCGGCGGCATCATGACCCTCCCCCTGCTGCTCCTGGCAGCCGCGTTCCTGCTGATTCTCGCCAACGGGTTCTTCGTCGCCGCCGAGTTCGGTCTGGTGACCGTCGAACGGGCGGACGCCGAGCGGGCCGCCGCCGACGGCGACCGGCGTGCCCGCCGGGTCGTCGAGTCCCTCAAGGAGCTGTCCTTCCAGCTCTCCGGCACCCAGCTCGGCATCACCATCACCTCCCTGGTGGTCGGCATGCTCGCCGAACCGGCACTCGCCCAGCTCCTGGACGGCCCGTTCACGGCGACCGGCATCCCCGACGGCGCGGTCCCCGGTGTCTGTGTCGTCGTGGGCATGCTGCTGGCCTCGGCGGTGCAGATGGTGATCGGCGAGCTCGTGCCCAAGAACTGGGCGGTGTCCAAGCCCCTGCAGGTCGCGCGCTTCGTCGCGGGCCCGCAGCACGCCTTCGCCCGGCTGTTCCACCCGGTGATCGCCGCGCTGAACGCGGTGGCCAACCGCCTCGTCCGCGCGCTCGGCATCGAACCCACCGAAGAGCTGGCCTCCGCCCGCACCCCCGGCGAACTGGTCTCCCTGGCCCGGCACTCCGCCCGGGCCGGCGCCCTGGAACAGGACACCGCCGAGCTCTTCGTGCGGACCCTGTCCCTGGGCGGACTGACCGCGCAGCACGTCATGACCCCGCGCGTGAAGGTCAGCGCCCTGCATGCCTCGGCCACCGCCCAGGACGTCGTCAACCTGACCCGCGCCACCGGCCTGTCCCGCTTCCCCGTCTACCGGGAGAAGATCGACGAGATCGTCGGCATCGTCCACCTCAAGGACGCCCTCGCGGTCCCCGCGCACGACCGGCTGCGGACCTCCGCCGGCCGGATCGCCCGTCCGGCGCTGCTCGTCCCCGAGACGCTGCCCGTCCGGCCGCTGCTCACCCGCCTGCGCAGCGAGCAGCCCATCGCGGTCGTCGTCGACGAGTACGGCGGCACGGCGGGCGTCGTCACCCTGGAGGACATCGTCGAGGAGATCGTCGGCGAGGTCCGCGACGAGCACGACGGCCTGGACCTTCCCGAACTGGCCCCCGCCCCGCCCGAGGAGGGCCGGCCCGCCTGGGACGTCGACGGCAGCTGCCGCGTCGACGCCCTGCGGCACATCGGCCTCCAGACGCCCGAGGGGCCGTACGAGACCGTGGCCGGGCTCGTCGCCGACCTGCTCGGCCGCATCCCCGCCGTCGGTGACCGGGCGGAACTGCCCGGCTGGCGGCTCTCCGTCCGGCAGGTCGGCCACTACCGCGCCGAACGGATACGACTGGTGCGGACGGCGCCCGTGCCGGAGGCCGCCCGATGAGCGTCCTGCAACTCCTCTTCGCCGCACTGCTCGTGCTGGCCAACGGCTTCTTCGTCGGCGCCGAGTTCGCGCTCGTCTCGGTGCGCCGCAGCCAGATCGAACCGGTCGGCACCGCCCGGTCCCGGCAGGTGCTGTACGGACTGGAACGGCTTCCGCAGATGATGGCCGCGGCCCAGTTCGGCATCACCGTCTGCTCGCTGACGCTCGGCGCGGTCGCCGAGCCGACGGTCGCCCGTCTGCTGGAGCCGTTCTTCGAGTGGATCCACCTGCCGCACGGCGTCATCCACCCCCTCGGCTACGTGATCGCGCTGGCCGCCGTGGTCTTCTGCCACCTCGTCATCGGCGAGATGGTCCCGAAGAACCTCGCGATGGCCGCCCCCGAGAGGACCGCGCTGTGGCTGAGCCCCGGCCTGGTCGCCTTCGCCCGCCTCTGCAGGCCGATCACCGCCGCGCTCGGCGCCTGCGCCCAGGGCATTCTGCGGCTGTTCCACGTCGAACCCAAGGACGAGGTGGAGGCCGTCTTCACCAGTGAGCAGCTCAACCGGCTGGTGGAGGACGCCGGTCAGGCGGGCCTGCTCGACCCGGAGGAGCAGGAACGCCTGGAGGACGCCCTGGAACTGGGCTCCCGTCCGGTCACCGACGTACTCCTCGGACGCGAGTCCCTGATCACGGTCAGTCCCTCGGTCACGCCGGGCGAGGTCGTCGGGCTCACGGCCCGCACCGGGTACTCGCGCTTCCCGGTCGCGGTGGGGAAGGGGGCGTTCATGGGGTACCTCCACGTCAAGGACGTCCTCGACCTGGAGGACTCCGACCGGGCAGTCCCGCAGCACCTCTGGCGCCCGATGACGACGCTCCGCCCCGAACTCCCGCTCTCCGACGCCCTCACCGTGATGCGGCGGGCAGCGACCCACCTGGCCCAGATCACGGACGCGTCCGGAAAGGTGCTGGGACTGGTCGCCCTGGAGGACGTACTGGAGCTGCTGGTGGGCGAGGTGAAGGACCCGGCCCACAGAGAGGTGACGCTGGCTACCTAGCCCCGGCCGCGCCCACCCGTCGGCGCGGTCCGCGGATCTTCTGGGGCGCCGGTCCCGAACGCCGGCGCCTCACAGCCCCGGAGGGGCCTGCGGCCCCCTCCCCGACAGCACCTCGCCGTACGCCTGCATCAGATCCGGCAACCGCAACGTCGCCAAATCGTCCCGGGTCAGCACTCCGGGACACACGGACAACCGCAGATCCCTGTACGCACAGCTCTTCTCGTACAGCGTCCGCAGGAACCGCCCGTTCCCCAGCTCGTCGATCCACCCCTGGTCCACCACGTGCCCGGCGATCGAGCGCAGTTCCTCACGCGCCTCCTCGTCCCACGCGTCCCCGTTCTCGGCCGCGAGGACCTCACCGATCGAGGTCAGTTCCAACGGCCGGTACGACGGGAAGTCGACCCGGGTGGTGAAGCGGGAGGACAGCCCCGGGTTGGCGGCCAGCAGCCGGTCCATGCCCTCCGGGTAGCCGGCCAGGATCACCACCAGGTGGTCGCGGTTGTCCTCGGCCCGCTTCAGCAGCACCTGGAGTGCCTCGTCGCCGTACGCGTCGCCCTTGCCGTACCCGGAGTTGGACAGGGAGTACGCCTCGTCGACGAACAGGACGCCGCCGAGTGCGGAGTCGATCAGTTCGTTGGCCTTCACGGCGGTCTGGCCCAGGTACTCGCCGACCAGGTCGGCCCGCTGCGCCTCCACGAGGTGGTCGCCGCCGAGCAGACCGAGGGCGTAGAAGACGCGGCCCAGGATGCGGGCCACGGTGGTCTTGCCGGTGCCGGAGGGGCCGGAGAAGACGAAGTGCCGTTTGGGCGGCTGGACCGGCAGGCCCTGACCGGCCCGCAGCCGCGCCATGTTCAGCTGTGCGGACAAGGCCTTGACCTGCCGCTTGACCGGCTCCAGGCCCACCATGCGCTCCAGCTCGGCGAGTGCCTCCTCCAGTAACGCGGGGTCGGTGGGCCCGGTGGGCAGGGACGGGTCCGGCCTGCCCGCCCTCTCGCGTACCGACGGTCCGGTCAGTGAGGGCAGCGGGGTGGTCAGCGGGGGCTCGGGGGCGGACAGCTTGAGGCCGCGTTCCTCGGCGCCGAACAGAGGGTCGAGTCCGGCGGCGCCGTCCAGGCCGTCCACTCCCGTACCGGCCTGCTGGAGCCCCGCGAGGTCGGTGGAGTCGTCGTACCCGTCGCTCTCGGCGATCGCCGCCAACCGGGCCGAGGTGTCCATGAAGGCCGGGTCGACGCGGTGCACGGCCCGGTACAGCGGCAGCGCGGCGGCGCTGCGCCCCGTTCCCTCGTGTGCCCGCGCCAGCCAGTACCGCAGTTCCTTGCGCTGCGGCTGCTCGCTGCGGCACCGCATGAGGGCCGCCGACAGCAGCGGCTCGGCCTGTCCGTACATCTCCAGGCGTACCCGGGCCATGCCGCTGAACAGGCCGGCCTCGATGCCCAGCAGGGGATCGCCGAGCAGCGGGTCGGTGTGCCGGACCAGCTGTTCCCAGTCCTTGACCAGGTAGGCGCGGCAGGCGTGCAGGAAACGGACCTGGGCGTCGGTGTCCACGGGCGGCAGTCCGGCCAGCGCCCGGTCGAGTTCGGGGACGTGACGGCCGTCCAGCCAGTGGGAGGCGTGGGCCAGCAGCAGATCGCGAGGACTCTCCAGTACCGGCTGTACCCACCAGCCCAGCCAGTACCAGGAGTTGAGCGTACGGCGGTGGCGGGCGCGCTGCTCGCCGAAGCGCTCCCGGTGCCGGAACATCCTGAGCAGCGCGTTGGTGGTGTCGACGCGCAGCGCGTGCAGCCCCAGCCAGCCGTCGGCCATCGCCGGATCGATGCGTACCGCGGCCCGGAACTCCTCCTCCGCCTGCGGATAGGCCCCCATCGTGTAGGCGTCCACGCCGCGCAGCCAGGCGAGGTCGGCCGGGGCCTGCGGGCCCCGCGCGCCGAAGTCCATCCCGTCCCCCACGTACCGTGCCCCCGTCGGTATGCCGGCGAGCCGTCGCCCGCCGACCGCCTCGGTCAACGGCTTTGCCGTGGACCGGAGTTGCAAGGTGCGCGCGGCAACCGCCCGTAGGTCGCACCGAGGGCATCGTACCCGCGGCGGTCGGTCCTCCGAAGGGTGCCGGGACGGGCTGTTCCGCGAGGTGGGGGCAGCGGGGCACACCCGGGACGGTCACCGAAAGTGAGCGGATCGCGTCACGGAGCAGCAGGAAAGCGCGCTCAGGGCAGAACGAAGCCCCCGGTCACGGGGGAACAACCGGGGGGCTTCGCGTCTGTCGGCGGCTTCGCACGGCCGCACATTCAGAACGTAAGACCTGTACGGCCCCCGGGTCAAGCGGAGTTGAGGCACTCCGGCCGGCTGTCCGGAAGTGATCTTCACGAGTTCAGCACATTGCGGAGGGTCCGTCACCCTGCGTGAGGAAGAGGGCGGAAGAGGCGGCTCCCGCGGGTCCCGGGAGCACCTCGTATCCCTCCTCTCCCTGCCGCACCAGAAGATGCGCGTAGGGGCGCGAGGGGTCGTCGGCGAAGTGCCGGCGCTCCGCCGGGATCCACCCGTCCCAGAACGCCCGCTGCTCCGCTCCGTCGCGCGCCCGTCCGCGGGCCCACGCCTCCTCGCGCGGGAGCTCCATCCAGAGCAGCTGGGCCAGGTGCGGACGCAGCGCCTCGCGGCCGGCGCCGACCCCCTCCAGCAGGACCACCGGGGCCGGCGGCAGGGGGCGGGGCGCTCCGAAGGACCGGGCCCGCCAGTCGTAGGGGGCGTACCACGCGGTGTCGCCGCGCCGCAGGGGCTCGATCACCTGGCTCAGCAGCCGCCCCGTCCAGTCGAACAGTTCGCCGTGGCTGGCGATGTCGTCGAGGTGCAGCACCGGTGCGCCGTCCAGCTCGGTGGCCAGCCGGCCGGCGAACGTGGACTTTCCGGAGCCGGCGTACCCGTCGACGCCGATCAGGCGCACGGGCCCGCAGGAGGGGGGAAGCCGGCGGAGCCGGGCTGCGAGGGCGTTGATGGCGGGTCCTGGGCGGCGCGAAGGGGCGGACGGCGTTCGCCCCGCACTCTAGCCGCGCCGTTCCGGTCCCCGCCCACGCCATTGGTCGACACCAATATTCGTGGCGCGGCGTGCGGGGAAGTGCTGGCAGGAGCGGGCGCCTGAGGTCATAGTTGGCGCACGACCGTGCAACGGACCCGCCCGACTCGGACACCTGGGGGTCTCCCGCCCATGAGCAGAGCCGAACAGCCGTCCCGCAGAACCGTCCTGACCGCCGCCGTCGCGGCCGCCGTGGCGGGCAGCGCGATCCCGGCCACCGCCGAAGCGGCATCCGGTACGGGCGCCGCCGGCGCGGAGCCGGGCCGCGCGACCGCCCGGCAGGTCGACCACCACGCCTGGACCACGTTCCGCGACTGGCGGTGCGGTACCGCGCGGGGGGCCCGCCCCGTCGCCGGCGCCCGGCCCGGTGTCGCGATCGGCGTCGCGGCCGGCACCACCGACTACACCGACCCGCACACCGGCAGGGCCGGGACCTGGGAGTACGCGACCTGGACCTCGCCCGTCCACCGGCTCGCCGTGCCCTCGACGGAGGTCATCGCCTCCTGGAACGCGCACACCCCGAGCGGCACCTGGCTCCAGGTCGAGCTCAAGGGCACCTACTCCGACGGCACGGACACCCCCTGGTACGTGATGGGCCGCTGGGCGGCCGGTGACCAGGACATCAAGCGGACCTCGGTCGACGACCAGGGTGACGGCCGGAGCAGTGTCTGGACGGACACCTTCGCCATCGACGACGCCTCCACCGGCCTGCGCCTGGCCTCCTACCGGCTCCGGCTCACCCTGTACCGCCGCCCCGGGACGAAGGCCACCCCCACCGTGTGGCGGCTCGGCGCGATGGGCTCCGACGTGCCCGACCGCTTCACCGTCCCGGCCTCCACCCCGGGGCTCGCCCAGGAACTGCGCGTCCCGCGCTACTCGCAGGAGATCCACAAGGGCCAGTACCCCGAGTACGACAACGGCGGCGAGGCCTGGTGCAGCCCCACCTCCTCCCAGATGATCATCGAGTACTGGGGCGGCCGGCTCACCGAGGAGCAGCTCGCCTGGGTCGACCCCTCCTACGCCGACCCGCAGGTCTGCCACGCGGCCCGGTACACGTACGACCACCAGTACGAGGGCTGCGGCAACTGGCCCTTCAACGCCGCCTACGCGGCCACCTTCGAGGGCCTCCAGGGTGTGGTCACCCGCCTCGGCTCCCTCACCGACCTGGAGACGCTGATCGCGGCGGGCATCCCGGCCATCACGTCCCAGTCCTTCCTGGAGGAGGAGCTGACCGGGGCGGGCTACGGCACCGCGGGCCACCTGATGACCGTGATCGGCTTCACCGCCGACGGCGACGTGATCGCCAACGACCCGGCCTCGGACGACAACGAGGCCGTGCGCCGCGTCTACAAGCGGCGCGAGTGGGAGAACATCTGGCTCAGGACCAAGCGGTACAACGCCAGTGGCAAGGTCGCCTCCGGCACCGGCGGTGTCTGCTACCTGTACTTCCCGGCACACCCCAGCCCGCGCCAGCGCAAGGCCCTCGCCGCGGTGGGCGTGCGCTGACCGCACCGCACCCGGCGACGGCCCCCGGCACCGCTCCACCGCGGCCGGGGGCCGTCCGCTGTGGCCCACCGGCCCGCTGTGACCGACGTCTCCGCCGCAAAAGCCACGCGCGGTGGCAAGGTGGACAGGGCGGCTACCGCCAGGGGAGCCGGGGGAGTCCACGCAGTCGAGATCAGTGAGAGGCCATGAGCGCACACACCGCCACCGCCGCCCGTGTCCGTACCGGCGGCCCCAAGGACGACGGTCCGAAGATCCTCGAGCACGTCATGGGCTGGACCCTCGTCGTGGTCGTCGCGATGTTCGTGGTCCAGTTGGGGCTGCTGTGACGTGACACTCGTGTGACCTGCCCCACGACCCGGCCTGCCATACTGCGGATGTCCCGCCCCCCGCAGGAGACCAGGGCCGAAATTGAATATCAGTCAACAGCGTGCCGACGCCCGTCCCCGGGCGCGCGGCACCGAGCGCTCACTGACCCGCCGCGCCGAACTCATCACCATCGGGCGGCGGTTGTTCGCCGACACGTCGTACGACGCTCTCTCGATGGATGACATCGCCCGCCAGGCGCAGGTCGCCAAAGGGCTGATCTACTACTACTTCCGTTCCAAGCGGGGCTACTACCTGGCGATCATCCAGGACTCGGTCGCCGACCTCGTCACCACCGCGGCGGGCGGCAGCGAGCTGTCGCGGGTGGACCGTGTCCACCGCGCCGTCGACGGCTATCTGCGCTACGCCGAACACAACCAGGCCGCCTATCGCACGATCGTCAGCGGCGGAGTCGGCTTCGACGCCGAGGTGCACGCCATCCGCGACGGGGTGCGTCAGGCGATCGTCGTCACCATCGCAGAAGGGGCGTACGGGCGTTCCGACGTCGGACCGCTGGCCCGTACGGGACTGCTCTCCTGGGTGTGCGGCGTCGAGGGCGCCACCCTCGACTGGATCGGCCGCCCCGAACTGCCCCGCGAGACCATGCGCGACCTGCTGGTGAAGTCGCTCGGCGGCACCCTGCGCGCCATCGAGGAGCTCGACCCCGCGTGCCCGGCCCCGGCTCCCGCCCGCCGGGACGCCTGACGGCGGAGGAGACGAGCCGGCCTCGGCCCCTTCGTCCCGCGCATGCTTCCGCGCACCGGGTCGGCTCGTCGTCCGCGGTGTCACCGTGCGGCTCCCGGCAGGGAGTGCCGGCTGGAACATTTCTCGAAGTAAGCGGTCGTTAACTGGTGACTCCATGCCTCCGATCGGGCATACTCACAGCGCACAGCCGCTGGTCAGCCGCTTCCGCGACCCGGGAGTGCGAGCATCGGCCAGGCCCGAACGACCCGGCGGAACCGCCTCCACCCAAGGCGCACATCCGCCGATGTGCCCGACAGGGAGGAGAGCGTCGCCATGCCCGACCGCGCCCCGCAGCCGGTGGACCGGCAACTGCCCACGGACGAGGCACGGGATCTGATCTCGCTCGTCCGTGACATCGCGCAGCGCGAGATCGCCCCGAGCGCGGCCGAGGAGGAGGACGCCGGCAGGTTCCCGCGCGAGGTCTTCACCCTGCTCTCCGACTCCGGCCTGCTCGGTCTGCCCTACGACGCCGAGTACGGCGGCGGCGAGCAGCCGTACGAGGTGTACCTCCAGGTCCTCGAAGAGCTCGCCGCGGCACGGCTCACCGTCGGTCTCGGTGTCAGCGTGCACACGCTCGCCTCCTACGCGCTCGCCGCCTACGGCACCAAGGAGCAGCAGGCCGAGTACCTGCCCGCGATGCTCGGCGGCGGCCTGCTCGGCGCCTACTGCCTCTCCGAACCCGCCTCGGGATCGGACGCCGCGTCCCTGCGCACCAAGGCCGTTCGGGACGGCGGGGGCGTCTCCCGCTCGAGCGGAGCCGGGGCAGGGACCGGGGAGGACTGGGTGCTCACCGGGACCAAGGCGTGGATCACGCACGGCGGCATCGCCGACTTCTACACCGTGATGGCGCGTACCGGTGAGGACGGCCCGCGGGGGATCACCGCCTTCCTGGTCCCCGGCGACGCCGAAGGGCTGAGCGCCGCGGTGCCGGAGAAGAAGATGGGCCTCAAGGGCTCACCCACCGCACAGGTCCACCTCGACGGCGTGCGGGTCTCCGACGCCCGGCGTCTGGGCGAGGAAGGCCAGGGCTTCGCGATCGCGCTGTCCGCGCTCGACTCCGGGCGGCTCGGCATCGCCGCCTGCGCGATCGGCGTGGCCCAGGCGGCGCTGGACGAGGCGGTGTCCTACTCGGGCGAGCGGCGGCAGTTCGGCAGGCCGGTCTCCGACTTCCAGGGGCTGCGCTTCATGCTCGCCGACATGGCGACCCAGATCGAGGCCGGCCGCGCGCTGTACCTGACGGCGGCACGGCTGCGCGACGCCGGCCTGCCGTTCGCCAAACAGGCCGCGATGGCCAAACTGCACTGCACCGACACGGCGATGCGGGTCACCACCGACGCCGTGCAGATCCTCGGCGGCTACGGCTACACCGCGGACTTCCCGGCGGAGCGGTACATGCGCGAGGCCAAGGTGCTGCAGATCGTCGAGGGCACCAACCAGATCCAGCGGATGGTCATCGCCCGTCACCTCGCGGGGCCCGAGGGGCGCTGAAGTCGCCGGAGCCGCCGGTGACGCGGAAGTCGCCGGTGGCGAAGAAGTCCTCCTGCCCGCGCGGAGGCGCCGCGAGCCTGACCCACTCCGGGTCGTGGCGCCCGGGCAGGGTGCGGCCGCGGTCGGCCCAGGCCCGCATCAGCTCACGGTAGATCGGCGGGTCCGGGACTTGCGGAACCGGTCCCGCGGGCACCGGGACGAACACGCCGGGCCGACGCCCGGCCGCCGAGTACGTGGGGGTCATACCCGGGCAACGCGGCGACGGCGGACTGGACACCGGCCCGCGGAATCGAGAGTGAGTTCGCGGACGCACGCCACCGGGTCACCGTTGCCGAACCGGGCCTGACACGGCGTCACCCGTACCGGCCCGCACGATGCCCGGAACAGCACACGCCGACCCGCGCCACGGCGGCCTGCGAGCCGTGGCACGGCTGGTCGACGGGTTCGGGCCACGCCCCCGGACGGCGGGCGCCCGGGGCGGTTCAGGCCGCCTCGCGCCGCATCCTCGGCACACGCATCGGGCGCGAGCCCGGCCCGCCGACGTGGGAGAAGGGCTGGGTCCGCCAGTCGAGGCCCCGGGGGAGCGTCAACAGCAGGGCGGTGTCCTGCTCGAGGGGCTGGAACGACTCGTCCGCGGGGCGGGCCTCGGTGGCCCTGCGGCCGGTGCCCGCGCAGACCGAGAGGCCGAACGGGTCCCACGGCGAGGCGCACAGCGCGTGCTCCGGCAGCACCTCCTCGTCCGCCAGCAGGGCGATGGGCTGCGTGCAGTCCGGGCAGATCACCCGGTACATCTCGAAGGTGTCGTAGGTGTCGAGTTCCTCCTCGTCGAAGGCGTCGGGTTCGACACCCTCCGATACGAGCTCGACGACCGGCTGCTGCCGCTTGGGCGTGGTACGTCCAGGGCGCTTAAGACTCTGCATTGGGTTCTCCCCCTCGGGCTGGGTCGTGACGGCACTGCGGCCTCGACCACAGCAAGCACTTCCCGTCCCCCCTCCGGGGTAATCACGAGAACATCACGGAGACCGTCCGAGGCATGTGGTCTTCGTCACATGCCGTTCGCAGGTGCCCCGTGCGGCGGATTTGTCCCCTCTCGGCCGTCGGACGGCTCCCCGTCACATCACGAACCGGGCATGACCTGGACTGCTCAGGTATCCGAGGGGATCAACCGCCCTGTAGGTTCTTGCGCCATGGAGGAGCTGGACCGACAGATCGTGCAGCTGCTCGTCAAGGACGGGCGGATGAGCTACACAGACCTGGGCAAGGCCACGGGCCTGTCCACGTCGGCCGTGCACCAGCGGGTGCGGCGGCTGGAGCAGCGTGGCGTCATCCGCGGTTACGCCGCGGTGGTCGACCCGGAAGCCGTCGGACTGCCGATGACCGCTTTCATCTCGGTGAAACCGTTCGATCCCAGCGCCCCCGACGACATCGCCGACCGCTTGGCCGTCGTCCCCGAGATCGAAGCCTGTCACAGCGTGGCCGGCGACGAGAACTACATCCTCAAGGTGCGCGTGTCCACACCGCACGAGCTCGAGGAACTGCTCGCCCGGGTCCGTTCCCTCGCCGGGGTGTCGACCCGGACCACCGTGGTGCTGTCGACGCCGTACGAGTCCCGGCCGCCGCGGATCTGACCGGCGGCCGGGCACCCGGGCGGCCCGGGACGTCGGGACGTGCGGTGCCACGGCCGGCCACCGGGGGCGCAGGCCCGGGTCGGGAGCGCGCCCACGGGCCGCCCGTAAGCCCGGCGCGGCCGCCCCCGGCTGCCGTGTGGTCCGGGCAAGGGGCGAGACTGGTGTTCATGAGTGAGTCCACCACCCCGTCCACGACCGTCCTGCTGCGCCGCGGCGAGGTCCACAGTCCCGCCGACCCCTTCGCGACGGCGATGGTCGTCGAACGCGGCCAGGTCGCCTGGGTCGGCTCCGAGGGTGCCGCGGACGCCTTCGCGGACGGCGTGGACGAGGTGATCGACCTGGACGGCGCCCTGGTGACCCCGGCGTTCACCGACGCACACGTGCACACCACGTCCACGGGCCTCGCCCTCACCGGCCTCGACCTGTCCGGCGCCCCCACCCGCGAGGCGGCCCTCTCCCTCGTACGGGACTTCGCCGCGGCCCGCCCGGACGACCGCGTCCTCCTCGGCCACGGCTGGGACGCCTCCCGCTGGCCCGACGGACTGCCCCCGACGCGCGCCGAACTGGACGAGGCCACCGGCGGCCGGCCCCTCTACCTCAGCCGTATCGACGTCCACTCGGCCGTCGTCACCACCGCCCTGCTCGACCTGGTCCCGCGGGGCGCCGGCCGGCCGGACGGCCCGCTCACCGCCGACGCCCACCACGCCGCACGCGCCGCCGCACTCGGGGCCGTCGCCCCCGCCCAGCGCGCCGAGGCCCAGCGCGCCGCCCTCGCGCACGCGGCCTCCCTCGGCATCGGAACCGTTCACGAGTGCGCAGGCCCGGAGATCTCCTCCGAGGACGACCTCACCGGCCTGCTGCGCCTCGCGGCCGAGGAGCGCGGCCCGCGAGTGATCGGCTACTGGGCCGAGCAGGACGTCGACAAGGCGAGGGAACTGGGCGCCGTGGGTGCCGCGGGCGACCTCTTCGTCGACGGCTCCCTCGGCTCGCACACCGCCTGCCTGCACCAGCCGTACGCCGACGCAGGCCACACCGGCACCGGGTTCCTGGACGCCGCCGCCGTCGGCGCCCACGTCGTCGCCTGCACCGAGGCCGGCCTCCAGGCGGGCTTCCACGCCATCGGCGACGCCGCCGTGACGGCCGTGGTGGAGGGAGTGCGCGCCGCCGCCGGCAAGCTCGGCCTCGCCCGGCTCCGCGCCGCCCGCCACCGCGTCGAGCACGCCGAGATGCTCACCCCCGAGACCGTCGCGGCCTTCGCCGAGCTGGGCCTGACCGCCTCCGTCCAGCCGGCCTTCGACGCCCTGTGGGGCGGCGAGGACGGCATGTACGCCCAGCGTCTGGGCGGCGAGCGGGCCCGCACCCTCAACCCCTTCGCGGCCCTGCTGCGGGCCGGCGTCCCGCTCGCCTTCGGCTCCGACAGCCCGGTCACGCCCCTCGACCCGTGGGGTACCGTCCGGGCCGCGGCCTTCCACCGTACGGCCGAGCACCGGGTCTCCGTACGCGCGGCCTTCACCGCGCACACGCGCGGCGGCTGGCGGGCGATCGGACGCGACGACGCGGGCGTCCTGGTGCCGGGCGCACCCGCTGACTACGCCGTGTGGCGCACCGGCGAGCTCGTCGTCCAGGCCCCCGACGACCGGGTCGCGCGCTGGTCCACCGACCCGCGCTCCGGCACCCCCGGCCTGCCCGATCTGACTCCGGGCCGGGACCTGCCCGTCTGCCTGCGCACCGTGGTGGGCGGACGGACGGTGTTCGTACGGCCGGGCGAGTGATCTCCACGGCCGACGGAGCGATGATCTTCTTCCGTCTGCCACCTGCACGTCCTGGGCTCTGACCTGCGCGTTGACATGGAAGCCGCAGGTCGAACGACTGTTGACAGGCGACGGCGGGGGGCCGGTAGGTTCGGCCGGGTCCACCACCGGACGCCCGACCGGGGAATCTTCCGCGCACGCGTCGCGGCGCCGCTGGGTCAGGGACGGTGTGCCGTACCGGCGCACCGTCACTGGGAGCCAGGCTCAGCGCTCGCGACGCGACGAGGGAACATTCCGGCCGGTCGGGAGGTGTGACCCGGGTGGGGCCCGGGCGCTCAGTAGACAACGGCTTTCGGTCGACCCGCAGCCAGCGGGCCCCAGGTCGGCCCGAAGGGCGCCGGGCCCCCATCCGCAGCGGAAACGGTCCTTAACCGCGCATCCCTACCCCGGTGCTGGGGAAATGACACCGCCATACGAACGTCCTGTCACGTCATCGCAGGCCGCGGCCATTATGGTGGTCCTCTGCGTACGGACATGAAGGGGCAGCGGTGAACGACGGCGACGGGACGCCCGCGGAAGCGGGGCGGGGGAGGCGGTTCGGCCCCCTGGGCACGGCCTTGGTGATCGTTCCGACCTACAACGAGGCGGAGAACATCAAGGCGATCGTCGCGCGCGTGCGCGAGGCGGTCCCTCAGGCGCACGTTCTCGTGGCCGACGACAACAGCCCCGACGGCACCGGCAAGCTCGCCGACGAACTGGCCGCCGAGGACGACCACGTCCAGGTCCTGCACCGCAAGGGCAAGGAGGGCCTGGGCGCCGCCTACCTCGCGGGCTTCCGCTGGGGCCTGGAGCACGGCTACGGCGTACTGATCGAGATGGACGCCGACGGCTCCCACCAGCCCGAGGAACTGCCCCGCCTGCTGACCGCCCTCAAGGGCGCCGACCTGGTGCTCGGCTCCCGCTGGGTGCCCGGCGGGCGGGTGGTGAACTGGCCCAGGTCCCGCGAGTTCATCTCCCGCGGCGGCAGCATGTACTCCCGCCTCGCGCTCGACCTGCCGCTGCGCGACATCACGGGTGGCTACCGCGCCTTCCGCCGGGAGACCCTGGAGGGGCTCGGCCTGGACGAGGTCTCCTCGCAGGGCTACTGCTTCCAGGTCGACCTCGCCCGCCGGGCGATCAAGGCGGGATACCACGTCGTCGAGGTGCCGATCACGTTCGTCGAGCGCGAATTCGGCGACTCCAAGATGAGCCGCGACATCCTGGTGGAGGCGCTCTGGCGGGTCACCACCTGGGGTGTGGGGGAGCGGGTCGGCAAGGTGCTGGGCCGCGACAGGCAGTCCGGCAGAGAGCCGGGCGGGGCGGTCGGCAGGCCGGCCGGAGCATCGGCCGAGGTGCCGCCGGACGACGTGCCGGGCGTCACGCCGGCCGAGAAGGCGGCTGAGGGGTCTGCCGAGACGGCCGAGGGCTCCGCCGGAGCGGTGGCTGAGGGCTCAGCCGGGACGGCTGCGGAGTCTGCCGAGAAGGCGGCCGAGACGGGCGACAAGCCGACACAGACGCCCGGCAAGAACGGCTGATCGTCCCCTTATGCCGTGCTGAGCCGGGGCCAGGCACACTAGGGGTATGACGACTGGCGCTCAGACCCCCAGGTCCCCCGCCCGGCCCCCACGCTCCCGGCTGCGCACGTTCCTGCCGCTGGGCATCGCCGCGTGGCTCGTGCTGGAGATCTGGCTGCTGACCGTGGTCGCGGGCGCCTCCAGCGGGTTCGTGGTCTTCCTGCTGCTGGTGGCGGGCATCGTCCTCGGATCCGTGGTGATCAAGAGCGCGGGACGCCGGGCCTTCAGGAACCTCACGGAGACCCTGCAACAGCAGCAGGCAGGCGTGATGCCCGAGGCCGCCCGACCGAACAGCGAGGGCAACGGCCTGATGATGCTGGGCGGACTCCTCCTGATACTCCCCGGCCTGATCTCCGACGCGCTGGGCCTGCTCATGCTGCTGCCCCCGGTGCAGAAGGCCGTGAGCCGCTACGCGGAGCGGACGGTGGAACGCAAGCTCCGCGAGGCCGGCCCCGGCACCCTGGGCGACGCGTTCCGCCAGGCCCGCATGCACCAGCCGGGCGGCAAGGTCGTCCAGGGCGAGGTCATACGGGACGACCCGGACGGCGCACCGCAGGACCCGCGTCCTCCGCTGACGCGCTGAACTCCCGCCGGCCCGGACCCGCCGACGGGCGACGGCGCGCGCCCGGGCCGGAACGGGCCGGACGGCAACCGGGCCGGCCGGCCCCCGGCTCCGGACACACCGGCGGACCTGCCCCCGAAACCACGGGTGTGGCCGTGCGTGCATTCGCCCGCCCAAAAACCGCGGGTGCCGTACGTGAAGTTCACGTACGGCACCCGCGGTGTTCGGTGGTGCTGCTTACGGTTTCCCGCTACGCACTCTTGCGACTGTCTCGCGGATGCACCGCGATGTTCATCGCGCCGGAGCGCAGAACGGCCAGTCGCTCCTCGAGGACCTCTTCGAGTTCCTCGCGGGTGCGCCGCTCCATCAGCATGTCCCAGTGCGTACGCGCGGGCTTGGCCTTCTTCTCCTCAGGGCCGTCGCCGTCCACAAGGAGTGCCTGGGCCCCGCAGACCTTGCACTCCCACTCCGGCGGGATCTCCGCCTCGACCGAGAAGGGCATCTCGAATCGATGCCCCTTCTCGCATGCGTACTCCACGGCCTGGCGCGGGGCCAGGTCGATGCCGCGGTCCGTCTCGTAGCTGGTCACCACGAGGCGCGTGCCGCGAAGAGCTCGCTCACTCATGAATCGTGCCTCCCGGGCTTGTCGCCCACAGGACAGGTGTCGCTGTCGTCGTCATCCGGTCAACGTCCGGGCGGCGGTAAAGATTCCCGTCCCGACTCCCGTTCCGGGCGTCTGCGTCGCCGTCGCAGTCGCAGCCTTGCAACCAGTGCAGTACCCGCCGACGTCCGGTTTGTCACCTCTGCTAGCAGATGTGGCATAGCGTTTCGGCACCTTTGACGCGCAGTAACGGTACGCCTGGCAGGCCAAACGCGTACACTACAGCCTTTCGCGCCAAGTGCTAAATCCTCTCGGGTACCGGGTTGCCCGCGTCGCCGATGGCCCGCCGTACCGGGACCCGCGCGAGCAGCACGAAACCGATGACGAAGAACGCCACCAGCGAGATGATCGCGTCCCGGTAGCTCCCGGTCAGCTGGTAGGTGAGCCCGAACAGCAGCGGCCCGAGCCAGCTCATCCCGCGGTCGCTCAGCTCGTACGCCGAGAAGTACTCGGCCTCCTTCCCGGGCGGCACCAGGTGCGAGAACAGGGAGCGGGACAGCGCCTGGCTGCCGCCCAGGACGAGCCCGATGCCGGCGGCCAGCACGAAGAACCACACCGGCTCCCCGGCCGGCAGGAAGTACCCGGCCGCGAGGGTGACCGTCCAGGCGACCAGCGACCCGAGGATCGTGCGCTTCGCCCCGTACGTCCGGGCCAGCCGGCCCAGCGCCAGTGCGCCCGCGACCGCCAGCAGCTGGACCAGGAGGACGGCCACGATGAGTGTGGACTGTCCGAGGCCCAGCTCCTCGGAGCCGTAGACCGAGGCCTGGGAGATCACCGTCTGGATGCCGTCGTTGTAGACGAGGTACGCCAGCAGGAAGGCCAGGGTCAGCGGGCGGCGCCGCATGTCGCGGACGGTCGCCGCGAGCTGCCGGAACCCGGGCAGGGTGGTCTCCCGCGCGGGAGCACGGCGGTCCCGCAGCCGTCTCAGCGGGATGAGCGCGAAGGCGCCCCACCACAGGCCGGCCGACGCCAGACAGACCCGGACCGCCGCGCTCTCGCTCAGCCCGAAGGAGTCGTGGGCCGTGTACAGGACCAGGTTCGCGATCAGGACCAGTGCCCCGGCCGCGTACCCGAAGGCCCAGCCGCGGGAGGAGACCGCGTCGCGTTCCTCGGGCGGGGCGATCTGGGGCAGGTAGGAGTTGTAGAGCATCATCGCGACGGACTGCGCGGCGTTGGCGACGACCAGGAGCAGCCCGCCGAGCAGGTAGCGGTCGCCGTCGAGGAAGAACATGCAGGTCGTGGCCGTGGCTCCGGTGTACGCGGCGGCGGCCAGCAGCGGCTTCTTGCGGCCCGAGCGGTCGGCCGCGGCACCCACCAGGGGCATCACCAGGACCGCCGCGATCACCGAGAGGGACACGGAGTACGCGAAGAACGATCCGGCCCGCACGGGTATGCCCAGCGGGTGGACGTACCCGTCCGCATCCGCGGCCGACTCGGCGACCGACGTCAGATAGGGGCCCAGGAACACGGTGAGCACGCTCGTCGAGTAGACGGAGCACGCCCAGTCGTAGAAGTACCAGCCGCGCTGCTCGCGTCGCCGGTCGCCGGCGCCGTCGGCCTCGTCCGTCCGCAGGGTGTCGGTGCCCACCCGTGCCCTCGCTTCCCCGTGAACGCGCGACGTCCCGGGGGGTCCGCTCGGTGGGTCCCGGACGGTCTCAGACCCAGACGCCGCGGTCCTCCATGACCTTGCGCAGTGTGTCGATGTGATCGGTCATGATGCCATCCACGCCCAGGTCGAGGAGCCGGTGCATGCGAGCGGGGTCGTTCACCGTCCAGACGTGCACCTGCAACCCGCGCGCGTGGGCGGTGCGCACGAAGCGGTGATCCACCACCTGGATGCCCGACTGGGCCTCGGGTACCTGTGCGGCCACCGCCGAGCGGCGCAGCGCGGCCGGGACGCCCCAGGAGCGCAGCCGCAGGTTGAGGACGCCCCGGGTGCCGTACGAGGTGGCCAGGCGCGGGCCGGCCAGACGCTGGGCGCGGACGACACGGGCCTCGGAGAAGGAGCCGACGCAGATCCGGTCCCAGGTGTCCGTCCGCTCGATCAGCTCCAGGAGCGGCAGCAGCGCCGGCTCCGCCTTCACGTCGATGTTCCAGCGCACCCGGGGGAAGGTCTCCAGGAGTTCCTCGAAGAGAGGCACCGGTTCCACGCCCGCCACGCGCGCGCGGCGCACCTTCTCCCACGTGAGGTCGGCGATGCGGCCGGTCCCGTCCGTCACCCGGTCCAGGGTCGCGTCGTGGAAGGCGACGAGCTTGCCGTCCCGCGTGGCGTGGACGTCCGTCTCGATGTACCGGTAGCCCGTCTCGACCGCGCGCCGGAACTGCCGCAGCGTGTTCTCCAGGCCGTCCGCGGCACCGCCCCGGTGGGCGAAGGCGATCGGGCCGGGGTGGTCCAGATAGGGGTGGCGTATCGCGGTGGTCACCGACGCAGTATCGCGCGCCGGGGCGGGCCGGCGGCAACCACCGTGCTGCCGCCCGGTGCCGGGGGAACGGCGAACGCGCGGAGGAACACCTGGGCGAGCGGGCCGATGGACACGGCGTACAGCAGGGTGCCGGCGCCGACCGTGCCGCCGAGGGCGAAGCCCGTCACCACGACGGTGATCTCGACGGCGGTCCGCACCAGGCGCACCGACAGTCCCGTGCGCTGGTTCAGCCCGGTCATCAGGCCGTCGCGCGGGCCCGGACCGAACCGGGCGGCGATGTACAGTCCGGTCGCCGCGCCGTTCAGGACGATTCCCGCCACCATCATGGCGATCCGCGGCGTCCAGCCGTGGGCGTCGGGCACGACGGCCAGCGTCGCGTCCATCGCGGCGCCGATCACCAGCACGTTGGAGACCGTGCCGAGGCCCGGCCGCTGGCGCAGCGGTATCCACAGCAGCAGCACCGCCGCGCCGAGCAGGGTCAGCACCACACCCATCGACAGGCCCGTGCGCTGAGCGAGGCCCTGGTGCAGCACGTTCCACGGTTCCAGGCCGAGCCCGGACCTGACCAGCAGCGCCGAACTCGCGCCGTACAGCAGCAGGCCACCGTAGAGCTGTGTCAGCCGCCGTGTGAGTTGCCGGTGCCCGGGTTGCCTGGACTGCTTGGACAAGGAGTGCCCCTTGGGTGGTGGTAGTGGCCTGCTTCATGACACTCTGTGGCTTGACAAGGAGAGCCAACCATGGCCAATTCGGGGAAGGTGGACTGATTTCCATGGCGCAGTGGACCTCGGCCGTGGGGGCGGGTCAGCTGGCCCGGCTGCTCGGCTCCCAGCAGGACCGCCCGGCCGGGCCCGGCTCCCGCCGTCCGCCCGCCTATCGTGCTCTCGCCGACGGCATCCGGCTACTGGTGCTCGAAGGGCGCGTACCGGTCGCCGCCCGGCTGCCCGCCGAACGCGAACTGGCCCTGGCCCTGACCGTCAGCCGCACCACGGTCGCCGCCGCCTACGAGGCACTGCGTGCCGAAGGCTTCCTGGAGTCCCGGCGCGGCGCGGGCAGCTGGACCGCCGTACCGGCCGGGAACCCCTTGCCGGCGCGCGGTCTGGAGCCGCTGCCGCCCGAGGCGCTCGGCTCGGTGATCGACCTCGGCTGCGCGGCGCTGCCCGCGCCCGAGCCCTGGCTCACCCGTGCCGTGCGGGGAGCCCTGGAGGAGCTTCCCCCCTACGCGCACACCCACGGCGACTATCCGGCCGGACTGCCCGCACTGCGCGCGATGATCGCCGAGCGCTACACCGCGCGCGGGATCCCGACCATGCCCGAGCAGATCATGGTGACCACGGGGGCGATGGGCGCCATCGACGCCATCTGCCACCTCTTCGGGGGGCGCGGTGAGCGCATCGCGGTGGAGTCGCCCTCGTACGCCAACATCCTCCAGCTGATGCGCGAGGCCGGGGCCCGGCTCGTTCCCGTCGCGATGGCGGAGGGGCTCACCGGCTGGGACGTGGACCGCTGGCGCCAGGTGCTGCGCGAGGCGGCGCCCCGCATCGCCTACGTCGTCGCCGACTTCCACAACCCCACCGGCGCGCTCGCCGACGAGGACCAGCGGCGGCGGCTGGTGGACGCCGCCCGCTCGGCGGGGACGGTGCTCGTCGCCGACGAGACGATGAGCGAGCTGTGGCTGGACGACGAGGTCGAGATGCCGCGCCCCGTGTGCGCCTTCGACCCGGCCGGGTCCACGGTCGTCACCGTCGGCTCCGCCAGCAAGGCCTTCTGGGCCGGGATGCGCATCGGCTGGGTCCGCGCCGCGCCCGACGTGATCCGCAGCCTGGTCGCCGCGCGCGCGTACGCCGACCTGGGCACGCCCGTACTGGAGCAGCTGGCCGTGAACTGGCTCTTCAGCACCGGCGGCTGGGAACAGGCCGTCCAGGTGCGGCGCGAGCAGGCCCGCCAGAACCGGGACGCGCTGGTGACCGCGGTACGACGGGAGCTGCCCGACTGGGAGTTCGAGGTGCCGCGGGGCGGGCTCACCCTGTGGGTGCGGACCGGTGGCCTGTCGGGCTCGCGGCTGGCCGAGGCGGGGGAACGGGTGGGGGTCCGGGTTCCGTCCGGACCGCGTTTCGGGGTCGACGGGGCCTTCGAGGGCTACGTCCGGCTGCCGTTCACCGTAGGCGGCGCGGTGGCCGAGGAGGCGGCGGTGCGCCTGGCCGCGGCGGCCCGGCTGGTGGCGAACGGGGGCGCCGCCGGAGGCGGCGAGGCACCGCGGACGTTCGTGGCGTGACGAGGTGTGGAGCAGGGCGGGGAAGGAGGCGCTGAGAGAAGGGGGCGCGGCGCCGGTGGCGAAGCCGGGGCGGCGGTGGGACGGCTCCGGCCCGGCCGGCCCCGTCGGGTGCCCGGTGACAGGCGTCAGGTGCCGGGTGTCAGGAAGCCTCCGCCGCGACCGCCTTGGCCGCGACCGTCTCCGAGGGAACGCACTCCGACGGAACGGGCTCTGACGGAACGGGCTTCGACGGAACCGGATCCGCCATCGCCTTCACCGCCGTCGTCTCCCTCGCTGCCGGGGCCGGCTCGGCGTCCGTCGCCGGCTTCTTCGGCCCGGTCCCGGCCTCGGGCCTGGCCGGGGGGTCCTTCTTGTCGGTGGACACGGGCTCCGGTTCCGGTTCCGCCGCCTCCGCGGGGATCGGCGCCCGCTCCCCGTCCGCCGGCGTCGTGCGCGGTGGGAGCAGGTCCAGCACCGCCTGCCGGTGGGCCTCGCTCGTCGCGTCGTCGTAGGGGTCCGGCGTGGCCGGGACCTGGAGGCGGTGCACCGGGCCGGTGCCCAGACGGGCGTAACCCCGGCCGGGCGGGACCTGGTCGACGGGGGTGGTGTGCGGGGGAGCGCCCAGCACGGCCGTCAGCTCGTCCGCCGTGGCCGGGCCGAGGACGACACGCGCGCGCGTGTGCTGCCGTACGGCATCGCTGAGGCTGTCCAGGGCGTCCAGCTGATCGGCGACGACCACGGTCACGTGTGCGGCGCGGCCGTGCCGCAGCGGGATCTGGAGCAGGGACTGCGGGTCCCGGCGGCCGTCCGCGGCGGCCAGGTGCGCGAACGCGCTCGGCCGGTCCACGAAGACCCACAGCGGCCGCCTGGTGTCGTCGGGTGCCGGCCGGCCCTCCTGGCGGGCGCGGTTGACGGAGATCAGCCGGCGTTCCGTCTCGGCGGCGGCCCACTCCAGGCTGGTCAGTGCCCCGGTGAGGCCGCACTCGACGGCCAGGACGCCGTCCCGGCCGACCAGGCAGGCGTACTCACCGGTGCCGCCGCCGTCGACGATCAGCAGGTCGCCGTGGTGCAGGGCCTGCAGCGCGACCGAGCGCAGCAGGGTGGACGTGCCGGTTCCGGGCTGTCCCAGGACCAGCAGGTGGGGCTCGGTCGAGCGGACTCCGGTACGCCAGACGACCGGCGGCACGTCGCGCCGCTCCTCGCCGTGGGTGAGCGGGAGGGTGCGCTGGACCCGGGTCGGGTCGGTGAAACCGAGGACGGTCTCGCCGGGCGCCGTCACGAAGCGCTGGGCGGCGATGTCGGTGGGGAGCGCCGCGAGCACGTCGACGCAGAGGTGGTTGGCCTCCTCGTCCCACGTGAAGTGGTACTCCCGGCCCCGGCCGGACTTCGCGGCGAGCAGGTGCTCGATCCGGGCGCGGGCCTCGGCCTCCCCGTCGGTGAAGTACGCCGGGTAGCGGATGACAAGGTGGGCGAAGCGGCCGGTGTCGTCGAACTCGTACGCCGGGAACGCCTTCTCCCACGCGCCGCCGTGGGCGTACAGGGGGTCGGGGTCCTCGGCGACGGAGAAGTACGGGACGAGCGCCTCGTAGAGCGACATCAGGCGCCTGGTCTGGGAGGCGTCGGGGCCTTCCGGCTCCGGCGGGGTGCGGTCCCTGCCCTGCCAGGCTGCCGCCGCCATCAGAGCGATGACGGCGAGCAGCGGGCCGTACGGCACGAGTGCCACGACCAGGACCACCGAGGCCGCCAGGAACAGCAGCGCGCCGCGCCGGTCCTTGGGGGTCTCGCACCATCTGCGCCGCGCGGCCGCGGCCAGGCGGCGCAGGCCGCGGGCGATCGTGATCAGCGGCTGGAGGACGTCGGTGGCGCTGTCGGCCGCCGTCCGGGCCAGCTCCCGGCTCCGGGCGAGCTGTGCGCCGCCGTTGCTCAGAATGCGGGGGAGGGGCCGCCGGGCCACTGCTGCCTCCTGGAATCGCGTACGTACGTACGTGCGGGTGTTCGGACGGGGGAGACGGGCCTCAGAACTTGATTCCGCCGAGGAGGCCCGCCAGGCTCTCGCCGCCTGCCTTGATGCTCGGGGCGATGGCCGTACTCGCCAGATAGAACCCGAACAGGACGGCGACCAGCGCGTGCGAGGCCTTGAGGCCGTCCTTGCGGAAGAAGATGAAGACGACGATGCCGAGCAGGACCACGCCTGAGATCGAGAGGATCATGTGAGTTCTCCTGGTTCGCGGGGACAGTCACCATGAGTACTTCCAGGCTCACAGGATGTATCCATACGATAAAAGGTGCAATTGGGGGAAATTCGGCAGAATTACCCCAGGTGGCGGAGTGCTCCCCTGGGCCGGTTGAGCAGCGCTGTTGCGCCCGGCGGGGTCCGTGCTGATCTTTACCTCGGGCACTTCGGCTCATGTGCCGCACGAGCCAGTACCCTGGCGATTCACTCGTACGGCCGCGCCGCTCGCGGCCGTACGCACACACAGTCCCCGACGTTCGTCACGTTCGAGACGTCCGCAACGTACGTAGTGAGAGGTGGTCCGGCCGATGAGTGAAGCCCCCGACCCGGAGGTCGTGGAGCTGGCGACCAAGATCTTCGATCTGGCCCGGCAGGGGCGGACCGAGGAACTGGTGGCGTATGTGGACGCCGGCGTTCCCGCCAATCTCACCAACGACCGCGGTGACTCCCTCGTCATGCTCGCCGCCTACCACGGTCACGCCGACGCGGTGCGCGCGCTGCTGGCCCGTGGCGCCGAGGCCGACCGCGTCAACGACCGGGGTCAGACCCCACTCGCCGGAGCCGCCTTCAAGGGTGAGACGGACGTGACCAGGGTGCTTCTGGAGGCCGGCGCGGACCCGTCCGCGGGCACCCCGTCGGCCGTCGACACGGCGCGGATGTTCGCCCGGACGGAGCTGCTGGAGCTGTTCGGCGCCCAGTGACCGGACGCCGTCCCGGAACCGCTCCGGGGCCGCTCCGCATATCCTGACCAGGGAAAACACGAAAAACGGGGGAGGCGGTACCGGGCCGCCGAAATTTCGGTCGCGGCAGATGTGACCGCCGGGTCATCATGACGACGTGGTTCACGGACGCGATGGCTGGGCAGGTGTTGCCGCACCGCGCGGGCCGTGACACGGCCCGCACGGGCCATCGACGAGAGGCAGAGGAACATGGTCTTCAGCAAGCAAGAGACGGCGGGCGCTCCGACGTGTTGGCGCACGGCCAGGTAACGCGTGTTCCCCGGTTGCGTCGACGCTTGATGTGAGGCTGTTTCCCATGTTCGATCCGGTCATAGCGCCCAGCGGTACGCTGCTCGGCCTGCTTCAGCGGGGTCGCGGCGACGGCACGCTGCACGCGCTCACCGCTCCGCGCGCCGAAGCGCTCGCGGCACTGAACCACTGTGTGCTGCACGACCCCCGCCACGACTGGCAGGTCGAGAACCGCTCCCTCTACTACGCCCGCCTCTACCTCGACCTGAACGGCGAGCTGGACGCGATCGAGGCCCATCTCTTCGACCCCGAGGACATCCTCGACGGTGACGAGTCACGCACCGGGCTCGCCCTCGCGGTCCTCGGTCACCTCGCCTCCTACGGCAGGCTGGACGCGCTCGAGCTGTTGCGCGGGTACGCCGCCCACGGCGTCAACTGGGCGTGGGCCCTCGACGAACTGGCCCTGCGCGACGACGACGCCGGACTTCGCGCCCTCGCCGCCCCCGTCCTGGCACGCTTCCCGCGCGACGCCGAGGGCGACGCCGAGCTGGCCGTCGCCGTGCGGGACGCCTTCGAACCCCGGCCCTGGCGACTGTGGGCCGACGATCCACGCGAATCGATCGCCACGCGCGTGCGTGCCGCCCACGAGGCGGGCTCCTTCGACCGCTGGCAGCGGCAGATGAGTCCCACCGGACCGCGTCCGGGCTGGAGTGTGCGGGCCGTGTTCGAGTGGGCCCAGCAGGGCGTCGAGCGCGGCGCCGCGCTCCATGTGCCGGCCGCCCGGTGTCTCACGGCCGTCGCCGGCCCCGAGGACCGGCCCGAGATCGTCGAGGCCGCGCGCTCCGGCGACGAGGGTGCCCGCTGTACCGCCCTGCGCTATCTCGCCGACGGCAACGACCCGGACGCCCTCGACCTGATCCAGGGCGCCGTGAGCACCGGCTCGACGCCGGTCGTGGAGGCGGCCGTCGCCGCTTTCGAGCGGATGCGCAGCCTCGCCGCCGTCGACCTCGCGCGCCGCTGGGTGCACCGGCCCGACGCCCTGGGCGCCGCCGCCGGACGCGTACTCGCCTGCCGGGGTGGAGCGCAGGACCGCGACCTCGTCCTCGCCGCACTGCGGGAGGCGGTACGCGGTGAAGGCCCCGACGCGTCGACCCTGTGGACCCTCGTCGACGGCACCGGCCGGCTCGGCATCGCCTGCGCCGCCCCCGTACTGCGGCACATCTACCGTGAGACGGCCTCCTCCCACCTGCGCGGCCGGGCGGCTCGCGCGCTGGCCGCCACCGACCCCTCCTTCGCCGCGGGCTTCGCCATCGAGTGCCTGTGGGACTGCGAGGAGACGACTCGCGAACTCGCCGCCCGCCATGCCGAGACCGGCGACAACCGCGTCGTCGAACGGCTGCGCAGGCTCGCCGCCGACCCGGCCGAGGAGGACGAGGTCCAGACGGCCGTGCGCAGCCGCTTCGGGCCGGACGCGCCCGCCGTGTGAGCGGGCGGCGACCCGTCCCCGCGCGAGGGACGGGGCCCGTGGCGGAGCGGGTGGCGAGGGCCGTGGTGGAGCGGGGGGCGGGGACCGCTGCCGAGCGGGTCGGCCACCGCCGGCGAGTGAGCGCTGCCGTCGCGCCCGCCCGCCGGTGGCGGCCCGCCCGGCGGCCGGCGGCCCTCCAAGTGAACGACGGGTGACCCGCGGGGCAGGCGGGCATGGCCGCGGACCGACCCGCTCGGGTGGGCAGGTCAACGCTCATGGGACGTTCCTCGCCAGGAAAGATCGACGTTGACGCGAGCACGTCCAATCCGGCGACAACACCGGTATGCGTGTCGTCATCGTGACCGAATCCTTTCCCCCCGATGTGAACGGCGTCGCCCACTGTGCGCTCCAGACCGCCCGGCACCTCGTCGACCGCGGTCACGACTGCGTCGTCGTCGCTCCGGCCACCGCTCCCGGCGGCGAGCCGGACACCTCCGCCCCGTGCCCCCTCGTCCGGGTCCCCTCCCTCCCGCTCCCCGGCTACCCCCAGGTCCGCGTCGCCCTGCCCAGCCGGCGCGTGGCCGCCGCGATCGCCGAGCACCGTGCCGACCTCGTCCACCTGGCCAGCCCGTTCGTCCTCGGCGTCCGGGGCATGGCCGCCGCGACCCGGCTCGGCGTCCCCGCCGTGGCCGTCTACCAGACCGACCTCGCCGGATACGCCCGTACGTACATGGGGACGGGCGAGGCCGCGGCCTGGCGGCGCATCCGCTCCGTGCACGCCGCCGCCGACCTCACTCTCGCCCCGTCCAGTGCGGCCCTGGGCGACCTTCGGGCGCACGGTGTGCCCCGGGCCGCGCTGTGGCCGCGCGGGGTGGACACCGCCCGCTTCCGGCCCGGCCGGCGGGACGAGTCACTCCGCCGCGAACTGGCCCCGGACGGTGAGCTGATCGTCGGCTACGTCGGGCGGCTCGCCCCCGAGAAGCAGGTGGAGCTGCTGTCCGGCGTCTGCGGCCTGGACGGCGTGCGCGTCGTGGTCGTCGGCGACGGACCCAGCCGGAGCGGCCTGGAGCGGGCCCTGCCGGGCGCGGCGTTCCTCGGCCGCCGCACCGGCGACGAACTCGCCCGGGTCTTCGCCTCACTCGACGTCTTCGCGCACACCGGCCCCTTCGAGACCTTCTGCCAGACCGTGCAGGAGGCCATGGCGAGCGGGGTGCCCGTCGTCGCGCCCGCGGCCGGCGGCCCGCTGGACCTCGTCACCCACGGGCACACCGGGGTGCTCGTGCCGCCCGGCGACGCCGCCGCCGTACGGGACGCGGTGTGGTCCCTGGCCGCCGACCCCGCGCTGCGGGCCGCGTACGGGGCGGCCGGGCGGGCGGCCGTCGAGGGGCGGACCTGGGCGGCCGTCGGCGACCGGCTGATCGGGCACTACTCGGACGTGCTGGCCTCGCGGAAGGCGGTGCTGGCGGCATGAACGGGCTGCGGATCGTCCGGCTCGCCAACTTCGTCGCCCCCGCGTCCGGCGGACTGCGCACCGCCCTGCGCGAGCTGGGCAAGGGCTTCCGGGAGGCCGGACACGACCCCGTCCTCATCGTCCCCGGCGAGCGCGCCGACGACCGGGAGACCGAACAGGGCCGCGTCATCACCCTCCCGGGACCGCTGCTGCCGGGCACCGGCGGATACCGGGTCCTGACCGACAGCCGGCGCGTGGCCGCGCTGCTGGAGGAACTGGCACCCGACCGACTGGAGGTGTCCGACCGCACGACGCTGCGCTGGACCGGCAAGTGGGCCCGGCGGGCCAGGGTCCCCGCCATGATGGTCTCCCACGAGACCACCGACGGGGTGCTGCGCGCCTGGGGCCTGCCCGAGCGGACCGCCCGGCGCACCGCCGACGCACTCAACACCCGTACGGCGCACACCTACGCGCGCGTGGTGTGCACCACGGAGTTCGCCGAGCGGGAGTTCGTCCGCATCGGGGCCCGCAACGTCGTACGGGCGCCCCTGGGCGTCGATCTGGCCGGGCGGCACCCGGCGCTGCGCGATCCGGGGCTGCGCGCCCGGCACGCGCGCGTGGACGAGACCCTGCTGGTGATGTGCTCCCGGCTGTCCGTGGAGAAGCGGCCCGGCACGGCACTGGACGCGCTGGCGGCGCTCCGGCGGCGCGGCGACCGGGCGGTACTGGTGGTGGCCGGGGACGGGCCGTTGCGCCCGCGGCTCGAACAGCGGGCGCGGGAGCGCGGGTTGCCGGTGACCTTCCTCGGGCATGTCGCCGACCGCGGGCTGCTCGGCGCGCTCCAGGCGTCCGCCGACGTGTGCCTGGCGCCCGGACCGGCCGAGACCTTCGGACTCGCCGCGCTGGAGGCGATGGCGTGCGGCACGCCCGTGGTGGCGAGCCTGTCGTCGGCGCTGCCGGAGGTGATCGGCTCCGCCGGGGCGGTCGCCGCCGACCACGGGGAGGCCTTCGCGGACGCCGTGGACCTGCTCCTCGAACGCCTGGAGGCGGACCGGCGGGAGGCGGCACGCGCGCGTGCGGAGTGTTTCGGCTGGGACTCGGCGGTCGACGCGTTCCTGGCCGCGCACGACGCGACGGCTCCCGCACCACCGGTGTCGCCGGAGGCCGTGTCATGAGACGCGTCCGGTTCGTGGCCCTCGGCGACTCGCTGACCGAGGGCGTGGGCGACCCGCTGGGGAAGGAGTGGCGCGGCTGGGCGGCGCTGCTCGCCGCCGGGCTCGCCGAGGAGCCCGTGGAGTTCACCAACCTCGCCCGCAGCGGAGCGCAGACCCGTGACGTGGCCGAGCGGCAACTGCCGGCCGGCATCGCCCTGCGCCCCGACGTCGTGTCCGTCGTCGTCGGCGTCAACGACACCCTCCGCCGCACCTTCGACCTCGGCGCCGTCGCCGCCCGGCTCGACACGGTGTACGGCGCCTTCACCGGGCGGGGCGCGCTGCTGCTCACGGCGTGCCTGCCGGACCCCGGGGCGATGCTGGGGCTGCCCGGCGTGCTGGCCCGCCCGCTGGCCCGGCGGCAACGGGCGGTCAACGCCGTGGTGCACGCCCTGTCCGACCGGTACGGGGCCGTGCACCTGCACGCGCGCGAGGGCGACTGGATCAGGGACCGCGCGATGTGGAGCGCGGACCGGCTGCACCCCGGCGAGCTGGGCCACCGGCAGCTGGCCCTGCGCTTCCACGCACTGCTCGCCGAGCGCGGCGACGCCACCGGCCCCGCGCCCTCGCCGGACAACGAGTTCCCCGCCCCGTCCCGGTCGGCGAACCTGTGGTGGCTGGCCACCGCCGGCACCGGCTGGGTGGCCAGGCGCTGCACCGACCTGCTGCCCCAACTGGTGACCCTGGCCGCCGACGAACTGCGGCACCACGCGCGCGGGACGAGCGCCCGGCTCGACCTGCGCACGTCCGCCGCGGTCTCCGCCGCCCTGGCGGCCCTGGCGACGCCGGAGCGGCCGGAGGCGGCGTGACGGGCCGTGCCCGCCCGGCCGGAGGCAGCGCAATGCCGGGCGTGTCCGGACGCCGACGGCGCGCCGTCCTCCCGCCCGCGGGTCCGGCGGGGTCAGCCCCCGCGCACGGACACGAAGCGCACCGGTGTCCCCGGTACCGCCTGGGCCGCCGCCGGGAGGTCGGTGGCGCGGGCGACGCCGATCACCGGGTAGCCGCCGGTCGTCGGATGGTCGGCCAGGAACACGACCGGTCTGCCGTCGGGCGGCACCTGCACCGCCCCCAGCACCATGCCCTCGCTGGGCAGTTCGCCCGTGCGGGAGCGGTGCAGGGCGGGTCCGTCCATGCGCAGTCCGATGCGGTTGCCCGCGGGCGACACCCGATAGGTGCGCGAGACGAACGTCCGTACCGCCTCCGGCGTGAACCAGTCGGCCCGCGGACCCGGCGCGACGTGCAGGACCAGCTCCGTAGGGGGCGCCGGCTGCGGGGTGACGTCCACGCGCGCGTGCGGCCCGTGCGGTCGCCCCAGGGGCAGCACCATGCCGTCCGTGAGGGGCGGCGGCCCGAGGCCGGACAGCAGGTCGGTGGAGCGGCTGCCGAGAACCGCCTCGACGAGGACGCCGCCCGTAACGGCCACATAGGTGCGGACGCCGGAGTCGGCCGCCCCGACGTCCAGCAGCGCACCGGCCGGCACGGCGACAGGCGCGCCCCAGGGCGCCGGCCGGCCCTCCACCGTCACCGGGCAGGGAGCGCCGCCGGCCGCCACCGTCACCGCGCACCGCGGGCGCAGGGCACAGCCGGTCAGTGTGGTCTCCAGGACGGCGGCGTCGGGCGGGTTGCCGACCAGCCGGTTCACCAGCGCCGCCGCCGGCGCGTCGAGTGCTCCGGAGCGGGGGACACCGAGGTGCGCGTGGCCGGGGCGTCCCCGGTCCTGCACGGTGGTCAGGGCCCCGGCCCGGACGACGGCGATCGCACGGTCCGTCATGAACCCGCCTGGCGTCCGCGGGACACGAAGCGCACGCGCGTGCCCGGCGACAGCAGCGCCGCCGGCACGCGCCTGTGGTCCCACAGCACGGCGTCCGTGGTACCGATCAACTGCCAGCCGCCCGGCGACGAGCGCGGGTACACGCCCGTGTACGGCCCCGCCAGCGCCACCGAACCCGCCGGGACGGCGGTGCGCGGGGTGCCCCGGCGCGGGGCGTCGTACCGCGCGGGCAGACCGGTCAGATAGCCGAAGCCGGGCGCGAAACCGCAGAAGGCGACCCGGAACTCGGTGCCCGCGTGGATGCGCGCCACCTCCTCCTCCGGCACTCCCCAGTGCGCGGCGACGTCGGCCAGGTCCGGACCGTCGTAGCGGACCGGGATCTCGACGACGGGCCCCGTGCGCGGGGGAGCGGGCGGCACCTCGGCGGCGGTCAGTTCGGACGCGAGGCGGGCCGGATCGGTGAGGCCGTCGAGGAGGACGGTGCGGGCCGCAGGGACGATCTCCCGGGCCGCGAGCGTGCCCTCCGCGCGGCGCCGCAGCAGCTCCGCGTGCAGCGCCTCGGCCTCCTCGCCCGAGGCGACCTCGACGAGCAGGGCGTCGTCACCGACGGGCAGGACGTTCATGCGAAGGCCTCCACGCGCACGCCGGAGGCCTCCAGCCGCTCCCGCACCCGGCGCGCCAGCTCCACCGAGCCCGGTGTGTCGCCGTGCACGCACAGGGAACGTGCGCGGACGCCGATCCGCGCCCCCGAGAGGGCGGTGACGGCGCCGGAGACGGCCAGTCCCGCCGAGCGTTCCACGACGGCGTCCGGGTCGGCGACCACGGCGCCCTCCTGCCCGCGTGGCACGAGCGTGCCCTCGTCGGTGTACGCGCGGTCCGCGAACGCCTCCGTGACGACGGGGAGCCCGGCCCGGCCGGCCAGTTCCAGCACACGCGAGCCGGGCAGCCCCAGCACGGGCAGGGCGCCGCCCGCGAGGACCACCCCGTCGACGACCGCCGCGGCCTGCTCCTCGTCCCGTACCACCCGGTTGTACAGGGCGCCGTGCGGCTTGACGTACGCCACGCGCGTGCCCGCGGCCCGGGCGAAGACCTCCAGGGCGCCGATCTGGTAGGCCACCTCGGCCGCCAGCTCGCCGGGCGGCACGTCCATCGCGCGCCGCCCGAAACCGGCCAGATCCCGGTAGGAGACCTGTGCGCCGACACGCACGCCCCGCTCGGCCGCCGACTCGCACACCCGCCGCATGGTCGCCGGGTCCCCGGCGTGGAAGCCGCAGGCCACGTTGGCACTGGTGACGACCGGGAGCAGGCCCTCGTCGTCGGTGAGCCGCCAGCGGCCGAAGCCCTCGCCGAGGTCGGCGTTGAGGTCGATCGAGGTCATGTCTCCAGTGTCTCCGCTGTCTCCGGGGGTTTCCGCTTCCGCTTCCGCTTCTGCTTCTGCTTCCGTTTCCGTTTCCGTTCCGGGACGGGTCTCCCCGGCTCCGCCGTCAGGTCACGCGGTACTGCTCGTCACGGGCGTCCGTGAGGAACATCTGCCCCGGCGCGTGGGTGAGGGCGAACGGCGGACGCGAGGCCATGACCGCCGCCTGCGGGGTCACTCCGCAGGCCCAGAACACCGGGATGTCGTCCGGCGCGATGTCCACCGGGTCGCCGAAGTCCGGCCGGTCCAGGTCGTCGATGCCCAGCGCCGACGGGTCGCCGCAGTGCACCGGGCCGCCGTGCACCGCGGGGAGCAGGCTGGTCTCGTGGATCGCCGCCGACAGGTGCGCGGGTGGCACCGGGCGCATGGACACCACCGTCGGCCCGCGCAGCCGCCCGGCGGGACGGCACTGCCGGGTGGTGACGTACATGGGGACGTTGCGGCCCTGCTCGACATGGCGGACCGGGACTCCGGCCGCGGTGAGCGCCCACTCGAAGGTGAAGCTGCAGCCGATCAGGAACGACACCAGGTCGTCCCGCCAGTGGGCGCGTACGTCCGTCGGCTCGTCCACCAGCTCGCCGTCCCGCCACACCCGGTAGCGCGGCAGATCGGTGCGCAGGTCCGCGCCGTCGGCGAGCGCGGTGGTCCAGGACCCGGGGTCCGTGACGTCGAGCACGGGGCAGGGCTTCGGGTTGCGGGTGCAGAACAGCAGCATGTCGTACGCCCAGTCGGCGGGCACCGAGATCAGGTTGGCCTGGGTGTGGCCGGCGGCGATCCCGGCCGTGGGGCCGGCCAGCCCTTCCCGGAAGCGGGAGCGGGCCGTTTTCGGGCTCCACGCGCGCGCGTGCTCGTGGGCGAGGACGATCGGCCGGTCGTCGGCCGGGTGGTGCGAGCGTTTCACGTCAGTTCCTTTCCACGCGTCTCCGGCAGCCCCAGCAGAGCCAGCGCCGCGATGCCGTAACCGATGGCGCCGAACACCAGCGCGCCGCCCACGCCCCAGCTGTCGGCCAGGAAGCCGACCGTGGTCGGGAAGACGGCGCCCACGGCGCGTCCGGTGTTGTACGTGAAGCCCTGTCCCGCGCCCCGTACCGCCGTCGGGTACAGCTCGCTCAGGTAGGAACCGAAGCCGCTGAAGATCGCCGACATGCAGAAACCGAGCGGGAAACCGAGCACCAGCAGCAGGGTGTTGGCGCCGCTCGGGATGTTCGCGTACGCCAGGATGCACAGCGCCGACAGCAGCGCGAAGAGCCAGATGTTGCGCTTGCGGCCCAGCAGGTCGGTGAGGACGCCGCCCGTGAGGTACCCGATGAAGGCGCCCGAGATCAGGAACGTCAGGTAACCGCCGGTGCCCACGACCGACAGGTCGCGCTCGTCCTTCAGATAGGTCGGGACCCAGGTGGCGAGGGTGTAGTAGCCGCCCTGGACGCCGGTCGAGAGCAGACTGGCGAAGAGCGTGATCCGCAGCAGTCCCGGCGAGCCGGCCGTGCCCGGCCTGAAGATCGCCGCGAACGAGCCCTTCGCCGGGTCCTTCCGGCGGGCCGCGGCGGCCTCGGGGGCGTCGTGGACGCTGCGCCGCACCCACACCACGAGCACCGCGGGCAGCGCACCCGTCCAGAACATGATGCGCCACGCGAGGTCGTCACCGGCCAGCGAGAACACCAGCGTGTACACGACCACCGCCAGTCCCCAGCCCACGGCCCAGGAGCTCTGGATGGCGCCGAGCGTGCGACCGCGGTGCTTGGCGCTCGCGTACTCGGCGACCAGGATCGCGCCGACCGCCCACTCGCCGCCGAAACCGAGGCCCTGCAGTGCGCGGAAGACCAGCAGCGTCTCGTAGTTGGGCGCGAAGCCGCAGGCCACCGTGAACACGGCGTAGGTGATCACGGTGAGCAGTAGTGCCTTGACCCGGCCGACGCGGTCCGCCAGGACGCCCGCGAGGGCGCCGCCGACCGCCGAGACGACCAGCGTGACCGTCGTGAGCAGACCGGTCTGGCCGCTGTCCAGGCCGAAGTACGCGGCCAGCGCGACCATGGTCAGCGGCAGGGTGAAGTAGTCGTACGAGTCGAGCGCGTAGCCGCCGAACGCGCCGCCGAAGGCGCGGCGGCCTTGTGGACCGAGGGCGCGCAGCCAGCCGAACGGGCCGTCGTCCGGGACGTGTTCACCCGTGCCGGAAGGACGGGTTGCGACGGGCAGTGCCTGTGGTCGAGGGGGTGTGCTCATGGTGCACCTCGCAGTGGGAGGACGGAGGGTGCTTGCCGAGAGTGAGCCGGTCGGTACGGCGGCGCGGTGCGCGGAGCGGGCGCCGTGCCGACACGTGAGGGCACCGTAGGGGATCGTTCAACGATCCCTCAATACCCCTGTTGTTTCGTTCTGGTATCTGCGATTGAATTCCGGGCATGGCAGAGCAGTTGACGGGACTCGCGGACGACCGTGCCCTCCTCGGGCGTACCAGCACCGCCGAGCGGGTCTCCGACATCCTCAGAAGCCGGATCGCCGAAGGCTACTTCCCGCCCGGGACCCGGCTGTCGGAGGACAGCATCGGCGGCGCGCTCGGGGTCTCGCGCAACACGCTGCGCGAGTCGTTCCGGCTGCTCACCCATGAACGCCTGCTCGTCCACGAGCTGAACCGGGGCGTCTTCGTCCGGGTCCTGACCGTCGAGGACGTCGAGGACATCTACCGCACCCGCGCCCTCGTCGAGTGCGCCGTCGTCAGGGGCCTCGGAGAGCCGCCGTACGCCCTGGACGGACTCGCCGGGGCCGTCGAGGACGGGCGCCGGTCGGCCCGTGAAGGTGACTGGAAAGGTGTGGGTACCGCCAACATCCACTTCCACCGGGAACTGGTGGCCCTGGCCGGCAGCGAACGCACGGACGAACTGATGCGCAGCGTCTTCGCCGAACTGCGCCTCGCCTTCCACGTCGTGGACGACCCGCGCCGCCTGCACGAGCCGTACATCGCGCGCAACGCGGAGATCCTCGAAGTCCTGGAGTCCGGCGAGCGGGAGGCGGCGGAGCGGCTTCTCGCGGTCTACCTGGAGAACTCGCTGGAGCGGGTCGTGGAGGTCTACCTGCGGAGGGTCGGGGACGAGGGATAGCCCACGTACCCCGGAGCGTCCCCCCCGGGGCGCCCCCGGAGCGCACCCCCCAGAGCGGCCCCCCCCCAGAGGGCCCCCCAGAGCGGCCCCCGCCCAGAGCGCCCGGGAGTCCCCCGGAGCGCCCGCGGAGCCCGTCGCGTCGGGGCCCATCTGCGTCGTTTGGGTTGTTGTCAGACCGAGGACCTAGTCTGTGCACCGTGACTTCGCCTGCATCGACGGACAGCGTTCCGCCCCAGCTCAGCGCGGGGCCGCGCCCTGCCCCGGGCCCGGCCGCCGACGAGGGACTGGCGCGGCGGCTGCGCGCGCTCGCCTGCACGGCGCCGCTGCACGACCTCGACGTACGCAAGGCGAACCTCGCGGGTGAGTACTCGGTGTACGGCATGGCCGAGGTCGCCCTCGCCGCCATCGACCTCGTCACGCTGAACATGGACTTCGACACGGGCGCCGACCACGACCAGATAGTGGCCCGGCTGATCCCGCGCGTCGCCGCCCAGGCCCCGGCACGGCCCGCCGCCGAGCACGAGCGGGTGGCCCGCTGGGTCCTGGAGAACCTGATCAACGTCGGCAGCGTCGACCGCGGCTTCCGCGCGGTGTACGGCACGTTCGGGCCGGACGGCACCTATGTGCGCCGCGACTACGGCTTCAAGCTGCTCGAAGAGGTCCCCGGCCCGGGCGGCACCGTCTACCTGCGCACCACGGACGAGGCGGTCAACGTCCTCGTCGGCGCCCTGGACACCGACGTCACCAGCGCCCAGATCGCCGCCGAGGTCAAGCTGGAGGTGCTGATCAGCCGGGGCCGCCTCGCCGACGCCCAGCTCGCCGCCGAACAGGCCCGGTACCGGACCGTTCAGTACTCGGAGACCCTGCGCCGGGCCCTGGACGCCACCCGGCGCAACGTCCGCGCGGTGGACTGGCTGAGCGCCGTCCCCGACATGATCGCCGAGGCCCTGGACCACGTCGCCGACAGGTACCGCCACGAGAACGCGATCCTCACCAACATCCGCAAGGCCCGTGACGAGTCCGAGGACCCCGAGCACAAGCGTCGCGCCGCCGAGCTCGTCGACATCGTCAAGGACTGCATCCGCCGCCACACCCAGCTCCAGTCCCGGCTGCTGGAGGCCGGCCCGCTCTTCCGCGCCGAACAGGACCGGCAGGCCTTCGCCACCCCTCTGACGACCTCGGGCCTGGACCTGTACGGCCATCTCCTCGCCCCCGTCCTGCCGCTGCCCCTGGAGCGGGCGCTCCGGGTCACCGACGCCTTCTTCGCGCGCGGCACCGGTCTGCGTACGCCCGTCTCCGTCCGGGTCGGCGACCTCGTCGACATACTGCTGACCCCGCCGGTGGAGCGGGAGCACCTCGGCGCCGAGATGCCGGAACCCGACCTGATCGCCACCCCGGACGACAGCCGCTTCAGCGAGGAACAGCTGGCCGCGGCCATGGAACTGCTCGACCTGCCGCACGACGCGCCGCGCCGGCTGTCGGGGCTGCTGGCCGACGCCCGCACCCGCGACGCCGAACTGCCGTACCTCGTCGCCCTGCTGGCCGTCCACGCGGCCAGCCCGCCCGTCGGCACCGCCTACCGGCAGGGCGAGCCGAAACTGCTGTTCGCCGTGGACGACGGCACCGAGCTGGACGACCCCGAGTTCGGCGGTGCCGACCTCATCGTCGGCACGGCACTGCTGGACGCGGCGGGGATGGCCGCGGACCGCACGGAGGCGGCATGAGGACGCGTCGGCGGCACCGGCGGCAGCCCCTGGAGCACCGTCAGCATCTCGAGCGGCATCCACACCGACTCGAGCAGCACCAGCACCAGCACCAGCACCAGCACAGCGAGGAGTACCGACCGTGACCGAGCACGTCGACCGGAGCGAACCGGAGGCGGGTGCCGCGTCGGCCGCCACGGCCGTCACGCCCGCCGACGCCGCCGACGCGGCGCGGCTCGTCGCCTTCGGCCTCCAGCCCAAACTGCTGCCCGCGCGCGACCAGGAGTACGCCGACCTGCTGCGCCGGTACCGCGAGGACCCGCCGTTCGCACGGCTCGCCGACGCCGTCGCCGCCGGCCTCGGACTGATCGTCCTGGAGGTGTCCCCGCGCGCGGGGATGGCCGTGACCGCCGCCGAGGACTCGGTCTTCGCCGTCCGCATGGGCGACTACGCGCGGCGTGCCGCCACCGACTCCGGCGACCGCTTCCTGCACGGCCTCGCCCACCTCGCCGTGGCCGCCATGGCCTACCCGCGCCCCGAGGACCTCGCCGACGACGGCTACATCGGCCGCGTCACGGTCAACGGCGTGGACGCCTTCGTCCGCCAGGCCTGCCGCCGGCTGGAGGAACGGGCGCAGGAGCAGGGCGAGAACACCGACCCGGCGACCGACGCCCCGGGCCTGGAGGCCGCCTGGCGGATCTGGGTCAGACGCAGCGCGACGGGCGCCACCAAGGACGCGCGCAGACTCCCCGGGTCCACCACCGGCATCGTCGGGAAGGCCGCCGCCTTCCTCACCGAGTCCGGCTTCCTCCAGCGCACCGGCGACGACAACGGCGGCACGTACCGCACGACGGCCCGCTACCAGCTCCAGGTGCGCGACATGGCGGGCAGCGCCGCCATGGCCGAGCTGCTGGACCTGGGCATCGTCCCGGTGACCGACGGCACCGCGACGCTGCTGCCCGCCGAGGAGACGGACGACCTGGAGCTGGTGGCCGACGCCGGCCTGCCGTTCCACTCCTCCTGACACCGCCCGAACCAGCCCCCCCGCACCCCACTTTTCACGAAGACTTACGAGAGTCCGCCATGTACGAGCTGTCCCGGGTCCGCCTCTACTCCATCGGACCCGCCGGTGCGCGCTACGCCGACACCGTGCTTGACCTGCGCGGTGTGGGCCGGCCCGTGCCCGACCCCGCGCCCACGCAGGCGGAGTTCTTCGAGGAGGAGCCGGTCGGCCCCCCGCGCCGGCCCGCGCCGGCCGGCGTGCTGTTCCTGGAGAATGGCGGCGGCAAGTCCGTCCTGCTCAAGCTGATCTTCTCGGTGATGCTGCCGGGCCACCGCAACACCCTGGGCGGCGCCAGCTCCGGAGTGCTGCGCAAGTTCCTGCTCGCCGACGACTGCGGACACGTCGCGCTGGAGTGGCAGCACGTGCAGACCGGCGAGTGCGTCGTCGTCGGCAAGGTCAGCGAGTGGCGCGGGCGCCAGGTCTCCGGTGACCCGCGCAAGTTCGCCGAGGCCTGGTACTCCTTCCGGCCCGGCCCCGGACTCACCCTGGACAACCTGCCCGTCGCCGAGGCCACCGCCGTCCGCCCGCCCGTCGAGGGCGTTTCCGGCGCCCAGGGCCGACGACGCACCATGAAGGGCTTCCGGGACGCGCTCACCGAGGCCGGCAAGGCCTACCCGCACCTGGAAGTGCACTGGGAGGAGATCCACGACCGCTGGATCGAGCACCTCACGGACCTCGGCCTCGACCCCGAACTCTTCCGCTACCAGCGCGAGATGAACGCCGACGAGGGCGAGGCCGCCGGTCTCTTCGCGGTCAAGAAGGACTCCGACTTCACCGACCTGCTGCTGCGCGCCGTCACCGACACCCGCGACACCGACGGACTCGCCGACCTGGTCGGCGGCTTCGGCAGCAAACTGGGCCGGCGTGCCGAGCTGATCGCCGAACGCGACTTCACCGCCGGGTCCGTCGACCTCCTCGGCCGGATCGTCGAGGCCGCCGACGCCCGCACGCGCGCGCGGGACATCCACAGCGCCGCCGAACGCCGGACCAGGACCCTGGCCCGCCGGCTCACCGCCCGCGGCGCCCAGGAGCGGAGCCGGGCCGGCGACCTCGCCCAGCGGGTCACCGCCGCCGCGTACGCCGTCACGCACGCCGAGTCGGCCCGGGACCGCAGCGGCCTCATCGCCGCCGAACTCGCCTACCGGCACGCCTCGCTGGCCCTGACCGCGGCCGAGAAGTCGGCCGCCGCGCAGAAGCGTGAACTCGCCGACGCGCGCACCCTGCACTCCGCCTGGCAGGCCGCCGAGGCCGTCCTGCGCCACCGCGCCGCCGCCGACCGCGTCGCCCGCGTGTCCGCCGCGATCCAGGAGGCCGAGCGGGACGCCGCACCCGCGCTCGCCGCCCGCTCCAAGGCCGCCGTCGACCTCGTCCGCGCCCTGCACGCGGCGGCCGGGAAGGTCGAACACCACGCCAACGAGGAGGAGGAGCGGTCGGCCTCCCTCCAGGAGGTCAGCGACGCCGCACACCGGGACTCCACCACCGCGGCCACCGAGGCGCAGCGGGCCCGCAGCGAGGCCGGGCATCTGCGCCAGCGACTCGCCGAGGTCGAGCAGGAGACCGACGAGGCGGTCCGCGCCGGCTGGCTCGACGACAGCGCGCCCGACGCCGACCCCGCCCGCGCGGCCCTCGCCGCCAGCGACGCGGAGAAGACGACGGTCGCGGCCTGGGACACCGCCCGGGAGGCGGCACACCGGGCCACGGAGCACGCGCGTGAGGCGGCCGCCGCCGAGAGCCGCGCCGAACTGACGGCGGCCCGCGCGGCGGACGCGGCCACCGCGGCCGGACGCGCCCACGAGGCCGAGCGCCGCACGGCCGGGGCACTGGCAGCCGAGGAACGGCTGGCGGAGCTGCTCGGCCTGGCCGCCGAGACCCGCCCCGGTGTCCCGCGGCCCCGCCAGGAGGCGGACCGGGACCCGGCCGCTGCGGCCGAGGCCACCGACGGCGTTCTCACCCCCGAGGAACTCGACCGTTTCGCCGACGAGCTGCGCGAGCTCCTCGACGACACCGTCTCCTCCGCCGAACGCCAGCTGTTCGAGCTGCGCACGGCCGCCGCCGACGACTCCCGCATCCTCGGTGCGCTCGGCGACGGCGGACTGCTGCCGCCCGGGCCGGACGTGCTGGCCACTGTGGAGTTCCTGGGCGAGCACGGCATCCCCGCCCTGCCCGGCTGGCGCTACCTCGCGCAGGCCGTCGACCCCGCCGACCACGCGCGCGTGCTGGCCGCCCGCCCCGAGCTGGTCGACGGCGTGATCATCACCGACCCCGACTCGCACACCCGCGCCCGCGAGGTTCTCGGCGACGCGGCGCTGCTGCCGCGCTCCGCCGTCGCCGTCGGCACGGCCGCCGCCCTGCTCGCACCCACCCCCGCGCCGGGCTCCGACGCCGACGGCGTCTTCCTCGTACCGCCGAACCCGGCCATGCACGACGAGCACGCCGCCGACGAGGAGCGGCACGCCCTGCGCGCGCGGGCGACGGAGCGGGACGAGGAGATCCGCACCCTTGCCGCCCGGCTCGGCAAGGACCGGGAACTGGCGGCCCGGCTCGCCTCCTGGCGCACCGGCTGCCCCGCCGGACGCCTCGCCGAGCTGGCGCGGACCGCCGAGGAAGCGCACGCCTTCGCCGAGGAGACCGAGGCCGAACTGACCGAGGCGCGCACGGTGCGGGCCGAGGCCGACGAGAGCGCCGCCGAGGCCGTACGGCTGCGGGACGAGCGGCAGGAGGCCGCGCAGAAGGCCCGCCGGGCCGCCGACGCTCTCGCCGGGCTGGCCTTCCGGCTGCGCGAGCGCGCCGGCTGGCAGGTCAGGCTCCGTGAACTGGCCGACGAGGGAGCCGAGGCCGAGGCCCGCGCGCAGGCCTGCCTGGAGCGGGCCCGCGCCGCCGACGAGGACCGGCGCGCCGCCCAGCGCGCCGCCGACGACGCCCGCCGCACCGCACGCGCACTGCGCGCCGAGCGGTCCGAGATCGCCGGCGCCCCCGACGACGTACCCGAGGACGGCACGGACACGCCGCAGTCGTCCCTGCCCGCCCTCCGCGAGGCCTACCGAGCCGCCTCCCAGCTCTACGAGAAGGTGGGCGTCGGCGCCGACCTGCGCGCCGAACAGGCCCGCGCGGAGAGCGACGAGAGCGCGGCACGCGCGGACCTGGACCGGCTCAGCAACAAGGTCCGCACCCGGGCAGGGCAGCTGTTGGAGTCGCCCGACGGCTCCGACGGACCGTCCCGGCAGGCCGCCGCCGCCCGCGCCGAGGAGCTGGTGCAGCTCCTGGAGACCCGCATGTCCAGCGCGAGCGAGCAGCTCGGCCGGCTGCGCGGCGAGGCCGAACGGCACGCACCCGAGGACGGCGACGCCCACACCGAACTCCCCGGGGAACTCCTCCCGCGCGACGCCGGGCACGCCCAGACGCTGCTGCGCACGGCGACCGCCGAACTCGCCTCCCGCACCGAGGCGCTCACCCAGGCCCGCGAGGCGCACGCCGAACTGCTCGATGCCCACCGTGCCGCCGAGGACGCGGCCGGCGGCTTCGACGAGATCGCCGCCATGCTCCGCGACCTGATCCGCGAGCACCCGGCCGACGAGGAACAGGAAGAGCCCGAGCCCTACCCGGGCGGCCTGGAGGACGCCCGCCGGTCCGCCGCCGAGGCCCGCCGCTCGCTGCGCGGCTGCGCCGCCGACCTGTCCGCCGCCGAGGCCGCCGTGCGCGAGGCGAGCGACGCCCTCGTCCGCCACGCCAACTCCACCCGCTACGAGCAGGTCCGCACCCCCGCGCGCCAGCAGATCCGCGAGCTGCCCGCCTCCGCGCTGCCCGAGCACGCCGCCTCGTGGGCGGACGCCTTCGCACCCCGCCTGCGCGTCCTGACCGACGAGCTGGCCCAGCTGGAGCGCAACCGCGACTCGATCGTGGACCGGCTGCGCGGCCTGGTCGAGTCCTCTCTCGCCACGCTCCGCTCCGCCCAGCGGCTCTCCCGGCTCCCGGAGGGCCTCGGCGAGTGGTCCGGGCAGGAGTTCCTGCGCATCCGCTTCGAGGAACCCGATCAGGCCACGCTCACCGAGCGGCTCGGCGAGGTCGTCGACGAGGCCACCCGCGCGGCCGTGAAGAAGAACTCCGACCTGCGCCGCGACGGCATGTCCCTGCTGCTGCGCGGTGTGGCCGCCGCACTCCAGCCCAAGGGCGTGGCCGTCGAGATCCTCAAGCCCGACGCCGTACTGCGCGCCGAGCGCGTCCCCGTCGGCCAGATGGGCGACGTCTTCTCCGGCGGGCAGCTGCTCACCGCGGCCATCGCCCTCTACTGCACGATGGCCGCGCTCCGCAGCAACGACCGGGGCCGCGACCGGCACCGCCACGCCGGCACCCTGTTCCTCGACAATCCCATCGGCCGCGCCAACGCCACCTATCTGCTGGAGCTTCAGCGGGCCGTGTCCGACGCGCTCGGCGTCCAGCTCCTGTACACCACCGGCCTGTTCGACACGACCGCGCTGGCGGAGTTCCCCCTGGTCATCCGGTTGCGCAACGACGCCGACCTCCGGGCGGGCCTGAAGTACATCAGCGTGGAGGAGCACCTGCGGCCGGGACTGCCCCAGCCGGCCCCGGCCGGTGAGGGCGGCGGCGAGGCGGTGCACAGCGAGATCACGGCGACCCGGATGTTCAAACGGCCGGCCCAGTCACCCGCCTAGCCGCTCCAGCAGCCACGCGTGGAACACCCCGATGTGGTGCTCGGTCGGGACCAGCACCCCGCCCGCACGGTACGCCCGGGACGACATGGCCGGCTGGGTCCGCTCGCAGGCCGCGAAGTCCTGCGTGTTGACCCGGTGGAACAGCTCCACCGACCGGGACAGGTCCGCCCCGGACGCCACGACGTCCGGGGCGTACAGCCAGTCGCACTCGACGACCGTGCGGTCCTCGGCGAGCGGGAACATGCGGTGCAGGATCACATGGTCCGGTACGAGGTTGACGAACACCGTCGGCTTGACGGTGATGGCGTAGTAACGACGGTCCTGGCCCTGTGACAACTCGGGCAGCGTGCCGAAGCCCTCGCCGCCGTCGACCGTGAAGCCCTTCACCTCCTCGCCGAACTCGGCGCCGTGGCCCACGTAGTACTGGGCCGCGTACCCGTCGGCAAACTCCGGCAGGACGTCGGTCAGTTCGGGGTGGATGGTCGCGCAGTGGTAGCACTCCATGAAGTTCTCGACGATCAGCTTCCAGTTGGCCCGCACGTCGTACCTGACGCGTCGCCCGAGTGCGAGGTCCTCGGTTGTGTACCGCTCGATCGCGGCCGGGTCGCCGAGCCGTTCGACGGCCGCGCCCCGCACCGTTTCCTCGAAGGAGGGCGGCGCTTCGGCCAGGCACACCCACGCGTAGCCGAGCCACTCGCGCAGGGCGACCGCGACCAGGCCGTACGCGGTCCGGTCGACGTCCGGCATCTTCGTCAGGCCGGGCGCCGCGACCAGCCTGCCGTCGAGGTCGTACGTCCACGCGTGGTACGGACACTGGAGGCCGCGGCGTACCTGGCCGGACTCCTCCAGGCACAGCCGGGCCCCGCGGTGCCGGCAGATGTTGAGGAAGGCGCGCAGTTCGCCCGCGCGGGTGCGGGTGACGACGACGTTCTCGCGGCCGACCTGCACGGTGCGGAAGGTGCCGGGCCGGTCGAGGTCGGCCCCGCGGACGGCGCAGAACCACATCGACTCGAAGACGTGCCGCTGCTCCTGACGGAAGATCTCCGGGTCGGTGTAGTAGGGGCCCGGCAGGGTCGGGAGGAGACTGGGGGACGGGGGAGTCGTCGTCATGTGCGTGCTCCTCGGGCGGGCGGGGCGGCGGTGTGGGGCCCCCCGCTCGGGCGAAGCCGGGAGCGGAGGCGGGCGGGGTCGAACAGACCGATGGGGTGGGCGGTGGTGCCGGTCAGGGCCAGGTCGGCGAGGATCTCGCCCACCACGGGCACGAACTTGAAGCCGTGCCCCGAGAAGCCGCAGGCCACAACCACCAAGTCGGGGTGCGCGGGATGCCGGGCGATCACGAAGTGCTCGTCCGCCGTGGTGGTGTACATGCAGGTCGCGGCCTTGAGGAGGGTTCCGGGCAGGTCGGGGACGCAACCGGACAGGTGGGCGGCCATCGCCTCCACCTCGTGGTCGTGGACCGTCCGGTCGATGGTCTCCGGGGTGGTGGCCCGCCCCTTGCGGAAGAAGGCGACCTTGGCACCGTGGCCGGGGCCGTCGATGGCGGGGAAGCCGTAGATCTGGACGCCGGCCGCGTCCTCCCAGACGTAGATCGGGTGGGTGTCGGGGTGGAAGGGCCGGGTGCCGTTCCGCGGCCGGAACCAGTACATGACCTGCCGTTCGACCGTGAACGGCACCTCCAGGTCGGTGAGCAGCCGCGGTGCCCACGCGCCCGGGCAGACCACCAGCCGGGAGGCGGTGTAGGTGTTCTCGGCGGTGTGCACCCGCACGCCGTCCCGGTACGGCTCCCAGCGGGTCATCGGCTCGTCGAAGTGCAGCTCGGCGCCCTGCCGGGTGGCGAGCTGGAGGTGGGCGGCGACGGTGTTCTCCGGACGCAGGAGACCGGCCCTGGCCTCGTACAGCGCGACCTCGTCGTCCTGCGGGGCGAGCGTGGGGAACCGGCGGCGGATCTCCCGGGCGTCCAGCATCTCGTGCGGCAGGTCCCACTCGCGTGCCGAGCGCAGCGATCCGGAGACGGTCCGGGAGTCGGGGCGGCCGATCATCACCCCGCCGCACAGCAGGGCGATGTCCCGGCCGGTGGCCCGCTCCAACTCCTCGTACAGCTCGTAGGCGCGCAGCAGCAGGGGGACGTACGCCGGGTCCTCGAAGTACGACTGCCGGGTGATCCGGGAACCGCCGTGGCTGGAGCCGCGGTTGTGCACCGGGCCGAACTTCTCCAGGCCCAGCACACGGGCGCCCCGCGCGGACAGGTGGTGGGCGGCGGCGCTGCCCATGCCGCCGAGACCGATGACGATCACGTCGTGGGTGGGGGACAAAGGCGAGCCTCCTGGAACCTCAGCGGCGGATACGGGACATCTGCGGGTCGAACAGCGGCTCGTCGGCGACCGTGGCGGGCACCTTCTGTCCGAAGTACTCCACGTGCACACCGGTGCCGGTGGTCAGACCGGCGGGGAGCCAGGCGTAGGCGACGCAGCGGCCGAGCGTGTAGCCGTACGAGGCGCTGGTCACGTATCCGGCGGGCGTGCCGTCCACGTGGACGGGCTCCTTGCCCATGACCACGGCGGCCGGGTCGTCGAGGAGGAGGGGCGTCAGACGCCGGGCCGGCGCGCCCGCGCGCTCCAGCGCTGCCCTGCCGACGAAGTCCGCCTTGTCCATCCGGACCGCGAAGCCGACGCCCGCCTCGTACGGGTTGTGCTCGTCGGTCATGTCCGTGCCCCAGGCCCGGTACCCCTTCTCCAGGCGCAGGGAGTCGAAGGCGGAACGCCCGGCCGCGACCACCCCCAGGCTCCGGCCGGCCTCCCACAGCGTGTCCCAGAGCCTGAGCCCCAGGTCGGCGGTGGTGTAGAGCTCCCAGCCGAGTTCACCGACGTAACTCAGGCGCATGGCCGTGACCGGGACATGGCCGACGTACGTCTCCTTCGCGCGGAAGTAACCGAACGCCTCGTGCGAGAAGTCGTCCGGGACCAGTGGCTGGACGAGGTCGCGGGCGAGCGGGCCCCAGACGCCGATGCAGCAGGTGCCGGAGGTGATGTCCCTGATGTGCACTCCGTCGGGTGCGTGGCGCAGGAGGTGGTCGAGATCGGCGGGGGAGTTGGCGCCGACCTGGAAGCGGTCGGGGGCGAGGCGGGCGACGGTGAGGTCGGAGCGGATGCCTCCGGTCTCGTCGAGGAGCAGGGTGTAGGTGACCGCGCCCGGCTTCCTGCGGAGGTTGTTGGTGGTCATGCGGTCCAGGAAGTCCAGGGCTCGGGGGCCGGTGACCTCCAGGCGGCGCAGCGGGGTCATGTCGTACAGGGCGGCCTTCCGGCGGGTCGCCCGGGCCTCCGCCGCGGCGATGGGGGACCAGTGCCGGGCCGACCAGGCGTCGCGGGCGGGGAGTCGCAGCTCCGCGGCGAGGCCGGCGTTGGCCTCGTACCAGTGCGGACGTTCCCAGCCTCCGCCCTCCAGGAAGTACGCGCCGAGTTGCTGCTGCCGGGCGTGGAAGGGGCTGACCCTCAGGGGGCGCGGCCGCCCCGTCGGCTGAAGCGGGTGGACGACGTCGTACACCTCGACGAACTGCTGTGAACCGCGCTCACGGATGTACGCCGGTGAACGCTGCGCTTCCTCGAAACGCGTGAGGTCGCACTCGTGCACGTCGAGCGACGGCCGCCCGTTCACCATCCACTCGGCGACGGCCTTGGCGGCACCGGCCGAGTGGGTGACCCAGACGGCCTCCGCCAGCCAGAATCCCCGCAGCGTGCGCGACTCGCCGAGGACGGGCATGCCGTCCGGGGTGAAGGAGAAGACGCCGTTGAACCCCGACTCGATCTCCGTCTCGCGCAGGGCGGGCATCAGCCGGCGGCAGTCCTCCCAGCTCGGCGCCCAGTCGCCGGGGGTGAAGGGGTAGGACGAGGGCATGTCCATGTTTCGGGCGCGGGCCTCGTCGTAGGCGAGGACGGCGAAGGGGTCCACGGGCAGCGGGCGGTGGGCGTAGGAGCCGATGCCGAGCCGGTCGGTGTGCTCCCGGACGTACAGGTCGCGGTCCTGGAAGCGGAGGATCGGCTTCGAGGCCTCCGCCGTGGCGCCGCTCAGCTGGGGCAGCGGCCCGGTCCTCGCGTACTGGTGCGCGAGCGGTTGCAGGGGGACGTCGACGCCGGCCATGCGGCCGACGACCGGCCCCCAGAAACCGGCGGCGGAGACGACGTGGTCGGCGGGGAACGCGCCCCGGTCGGTGACGACACCGGTGACCCTGCCGTCCCGCCGCTCGATGCCGGTGACCGTGTGCCGGTCGAGGAAGCGGGCACCCCGCGCGGTGGCCCGGTCGAGCTGGGCACGGGACGCGTGCAGGGCGCGGGCCAGGCCGTCCTCGGGGGTGTGGAAGCCGCCGAGCACCACCGACGCGTCGAGGAGCGGCCAGAGTTCCTTGCAGCGGGCGGTGTCGACGACCTCGCCGCGCACCCCCCAGGCGGCGGCATGACCGGCCCTGCGGTGCAGGTCGGCGAGGCGTTCCGAGGTGGTGGCGAGCTCCAGACCGCCGACCGGGACGAAGCACCGCGACCCGTCCGCTTCGAGGGAGCTGAACTTGTCGACCGTGTACTGGGCGAAGGCCGTCAGGGTCCGGGACGGGCTGGTCCGGAAGACGAGGCCGGGCGCGTGGGAGGTGGAACCGCCGGGGGCCGGCAGCGGCCCCTGTTCGAGGACGGTGACGTCCCGCCACCCGCGGGCGGTCAGCTCGTCGGCGAGGGAGCAGCCGACGACGCCGGCGCCGATGACGACCACGCGGGGGCTCCCGGGGCGGGTGCCGCGGGCGCTCACAGGACCACCACCGAGCGCAGCACCTCACCGCGCCGCATCGTGGCGAACGCTTCCTCCACCCGGTCCATCGAGGTCGTCTCCGACACGAAGGCACCCAGGTCCAGCAGCCCGTGCAGGTACTGGTCGACGAGGAACGGGAAATCCCGGCTCGGCAGGCAGTCGCCGTACCAGGACGACTTGACCGCGCCACCGCGCGAGAACACGTCGATGAGCGGGAGTTCGACCGTCGTCTCCGGTGCGGGCACACCGACCTGGACCAGTACGCCCGCGTGGTCGCGCATGTAGAAGGCCTGGCGGAACGTCTCCGGACGCCCCACCGCGTCGATCGCGAGGTCCACGCCGTGGCCGTCGGTGAGGGCGCGGACCGCCTCCACCGGGTCCGTGCCGCGGGAGTCGACGGTGTGTGTGGCGCCGAACCGTTCCGCCCGGTCCAGTTTCCCGCTGTCCACGTCCACCGCGATGATCTTCGTGGCGCCGTTGAGGGCGGCGCCCGCGATCGCCGCGTTGCCGACGCCACCGCAGCCGATGACGGCGACCGAGTCGCCGCGTTCGACGCCGCCGGTGTGGACCGCGGCTCCGTAACCGGCCATCACCCCGCAGCCGATCAGGCCGGCCGCCTCGGGCCGGGCGGCCGGGTCGACCCTCACCGCCTGACCCGCCGCGACCAGCGTCAATTCGGCGAAGGCACCGATGCCGAGGGCGGCGGTCAGCGCGGTGCCGTCGAGCAGGGTCATCGGCTGGGCGGCGTTGCGGGAGTCGAAGCAGTACCAGGGGCGGCCCCGCCGGCAGGAGCGGCAGCCGCCGCAGGGCGCCCGCCAGGCGAGGACCACGTAGTCGCCCCGCCGCAGACCGTGGACATCCGTTCCGACGGCCTCGATCGTGCCGGCCGCCTCATGGCCCAGCAGGAACGGGAAGCCGTCCGTGATCGCGCCCTCCCGGTAGTGCAGGTCGGTGTGGCAGACCCCGCAGGCCTGTACCGCGACGAGAACCTCGCCGGGTCCCGGATCCGGGACGACGATCGTCTGCACCTCCACCGGTGCGCCCTTCTTCACAGCGACTACGGCACGGACCTCGTGTGGCACGACAAGCTCCTCTGCTGTTGCGCATTGCACGATGGGTTGCGCGCTGAGGAACATAGTGAGAAGGGCATCGAGTGGCCGTCAAGAGGACCGGGCGACCCTTGGCGAGAGGAACGGGGGCCGGAACGCATGCCGGATGGTCAGACGAACCAGGGCCGGAACACATCGGACCGGCCACGGCGCGAGGCCGGAGGAACCCTCGGGGGATCCGGTCCCGCGCCGCGGTTGTCTGCTTCGGCCGGGCCAGCCCCGTCGGCCGGGCCCGGCCCGCCCGGTGCCTCCCGTCGTCGGCTCAGGAGCCGTACCCCATGCGGCGGGACAGCTCGACCCCCGCGGCCAGGACACGCTTCGCGAGGCCGGGCAGCCGGTCCGGCGTCAGCCGGTACACCGGCCCCGAGACGCTGATCGAGGCGATCACCTTGCCGTCGTGGGAACGGACGGGCGCCGCCACGGCGGCGAGCCCGATCTCCAGTTCCTCCTGCGTGATCGCGTAACCCTGCCCGGCCACGGCCTCCAACTCGCCCCGCAGCACCGCCGCGCCGGTGACGGTGTGCTCGGTGAACCGGTGCAGCGGGCGGGCCAGCAGGCCCTCGCGCAGGGTGGGCGGCAGGTGGGCGAGCAGCACCTTGCCGCTGGCGGTGGCGTGCAGCGGAGTGCGCCGGCCGAGCCAGTTCTGCGCGGTCACGGAGGCGGTGCCGCGGGCCTGCATGACGTTGACCGCCGCGTCGTCGTCCAGCACCGCGATGTTCGACGTCTCCCCGAGTTCGTCGGCGAGTTCGCGGCATACGGGCACGCCTTCCTGCGAGATGTCCAGGCGCACTGCCGCCGCCCCCGCGAGGCGCAGTACGCCGGCACCCAGGTAGTACTTGCCCCGCTCCTTCTCCTGGGCCACCAGGCCGCGGTTCTCCAGCACGCCGAGCAGCCGGAACGCGGTGGACTTGTGCACGTCCAGCTCGTCGGCGATCTCGGTGACGCCCGCCTCCCCGTGCCGGGCGAGGATCTCCAGCACGCTCACCGCGCGGTCGACCGACTGCACGGCGCTCGCCGTCCCTCTGCCGGTCTGCCTGCCCGAGGGGGCCGAGTGCGTCGCGTCCTCCGCGTTCTCCACGTGCTCCTCACCACGGTCGGGCTGGTTCTGTGTGCGGGTCATGGCTCAACTCCCACCACCTGGCGGCCCCGTTCGGACCGCATCTGCGGGAAGCCCTTGACGCCACGGGCGCCCGCCCGGATTCTGTTGCGCATGGCGCTATTCAATGCGCCATGTGAAACATCATGTTACCGAAGCGTCCGGATCCCGGAAGAGTACGCGCCCGCACCGCCGGGGACACGCGCTCCGGACCGAGAGGGGGACCCGTGATTCCCGTCTGCCGCCTCGAAGACCTCCCCAAGGGGGAGTCCGCCCGCGTGGGGACGAGCCCGCCGATCGCCGTCTTCCACACCGACGACGGCGATCTCTACGCCATCGACGACACATGCACCCACCAGGACGCCTCCCTGTCCGAGGGCTGGCTGGAGGGCTGCCTCGTCGAATGCCCGCTGCACGCCGCCTCGTTCGATCTCCGTACGGGCCGGCCGACCTGCCTTCCGGCCCGCAGGCCCGTCCGCACCCACCACGTCACCGTCCGCGACGGCATCGTCCACGTGCGCCTCGCCGTGGAGGAGGGAAGTGCCGCATGAGGACCGTGACGGTCGTCGGCGCCTCGCTGTCCGGTCTGTACGCCGTCCGGGAACTGCGTGCCCAGGGTTTCGACGGCCGGCTGGTGGTGGTCGGCGACGAACCCCACCGCCCCTACGACCGTCCTCCCCTCTCCAAGGACTTCCTCACCGGCCGGGCGGACGAGGACCGACTGGCCCTCACCGATGCGGAGGAGACCGCCGAACTGGACGCCGAGTGGCTGCTCGGCGTCCGCGCCCTCGGCCTGGACGCCCGCGGCCGTACGGTGGTGCTCGGCGACGGCCGCAGGGTGCCCACCGACGGCGTCGTCGTGGCCACCGGCGCCTCGGCCCGGCGCCTGACCGGCGGCGGCCTGGACGGCGTCCACACCCTGCGTACGCTGGACGACGCCCGTGCCCTGCGCGCGGAACTCACCCGGGGCCCCCGCAGAGTCGTCGTCATCGGTGGCGGCTTCATCGGCGCGGAGACCGCCTCCTCGTGCGCCGCCCTCGGTCACACGGTCACCGTCGTCGAGGCCGCTCCGCTCCCGCTCGTGCCCCAACTCGGCGCCGAGACGGCCGCCGTCTGCGCCGCGCTGCACCGCCGCAGTGGTGTGGAACTGCTCACCGGCGCGTCGGTGGCCGCACTGCACGGCACGGCCGCCGTCACCTCGGTGGCACTCGCCGACGGCCGTACCCTGCCCGCGGACGTCGTGGTCGTCGGTATCGGGGCCACGCCCAACACCGCCTGGCTGGCGGGGTCGGCACTGGACCTGAACGACGGCGTCCTGTGCGACGAGGGCTGCGTGACGTCCCTGCCGCAGGTGGTCGCCGTCGGCGATGTCGCCCGCGTCGGCGGCACGCGCGCGGAGCACTGGACCTCCGCCACGCGACAGCCGCGGGCCGCCGTGGCCAACCTGCTCGCCGGACGCACCGTGGAGAGCGCGAGAACGCTGCCGTACTTCTGGTCCGACCAGTACGGTGCCCGCCTTCAGTTCGCCGGCCGACGCCTGGAGGGCGACACCGCCCGCGTCGCCGAAGGCGAGGTCGCCGACGGAGCGCCGGCCGAGGGCGGCCTTCTCGTCCGGTACGAGCGCGACGGTCGTACGACCGCGGTGCTCGCCGTGGACCGGCCACGCCCCTTCATGCGGGCCCGACGCGACATCGCCCGTGAGGCCGGGGAGCACCGGCCCGCGGCCGGCCGAGTCCGACCGACGGCCGACCGCGTGCGGCCGGCCGCGCCGTGAGACACCGCCCCCGCCGTAGCCCGTTCACTCAGGGATGTTCCGGAACCCGGCCGTTCATCCGTGCGACAACCGCCCCGCGCCGCCCTGCCGGCGTATCCGTTCCTGGGCCCGCTCCGCCGACCGGGCCTGCCGCCTGGCACGGCGACGCTCGCGCCGCATGGCCCGCGCGGTGCTGCTCGGCATCGACACCACGCCGTGCCGCTGGTGCCAGACCTGCCTCGTCACCCATACGTCCAGCACGCCCCAGGTGGCCACCACCGTACCCGCCACACTGCCGATCACCATGGGGAACGCGAGCCAGGACTCCGCCATCGTGCACAGGAAGGCCACCATGGCCATGATCAACGTGACGGCGACGACCAGCACCGCGCGGACGGCCGCCGTACGCACCGGGTCCGGCAGGCGACGCCGCCGCGCGGGCTCCTCGGTCCACAACGGCCGGTAGGCCGACTGCTGCTCCCGTGCCTCCGGCCGGCCCGACCGCTCACGCGCCGTCGCGTCCGGCCCCGCCGCCGGGATGCCGTCATCCGGCACCTCGGGGACCGAGCGGGCCGTCAACTCGGCCGCACTGCCGCCCTCCGGCCCCTTGCGCCGCTCAGCCGTGCCCATCGACATGTCACTCCCCACCGCCAGCAGACAGCTCTCCCGTGTACGAAGCACGGCTCCCCTCTGGCTGCCCTGCTCGTGCTGCTTTACGCCGCTCGGGGGCGGGATGCGGCCCCCGCGGCCGATTCCGCCTCGATTTCCCGTAATGAAGGACGAACGAGAAGCCTCCAAGATTCCCGGAAATCCCGCGCAGTCGAAGAATTTCGGCCAATCCGCCCGCCATGCCCCGAGGAAGCCCCTCCCCGACCGCCACCGGATCCCGGGAGGCAATCTCCCCCAATGACCGGACAACTGACCATCACCGGCCGCGGGCGCGGAGATTCGCGCTCCGGACGGGTCTTCGAGTTGCCTGCGCGTCAGTAGTAGGCTCGCGCCGTTTGTTGACGTACATGTGCACCCCCTGCCGGTGGGGGTCGAGCTGGGGGAGGCCATGCGCTTTCGCGGGAAGTCGATCCGCCGGAAGATCGTGGCGCTGCTTCTCGTGCCGCTGGTGTCCCTGACCGCGATCTGGGCCTTCGCCACGGTGCTCACGGGACGTGAGGCGAGCCGGCTGTTCAGTGTCTCGACCGTCGTCGAGGAGATCGGCTACCCGGTCGAGGACGCCGTCCGCGTCCTCCAGCAGGAACGCCGCCAGACCCTGGTACACCTCGCCGACCCGCGCGCCTCCGACGGGCTCTCCGCCCTGCGGCGCAGCCGCGCCGCCACCGACGAGGCCCTCGGCGAGATCCGCCGCAACGCCGCGGACGCCGACGTACGCGACGCGCTGCGCGAGGCCGAGGAGGAACGGCTCACCGCCGTACTGGACGCCCTCGACGGCATCGGCTCGCTGCGCCGCAGCGTGGAGGACGGCACCGTCGAGCGCGCGCAGGCGCTCGGCCTCTACAACCGGCTGGTCGACTCCTGCCACGAACTGCTCGCCAACCTGCACGTCGTCGACAACGTGGGCCTGGACAAGCAGTACCGAGCCCTCGTCAACGTCTCCCGCGCCCGCGAACTGCTCTCCCGCGAGGACGCCCTCCTCGGCTCCGCCCTGGTCACCGGCCGGCTCACCCGCGGCGAGACGCGGGACGTCTCCGACCTCGTGGCCCAGCGCACCATGATGTACGACATCAACCTGCCGCTGCTGCCCGCAGCCGAACGAGGGCGGTACCAGCGCTTCTGGAAGAACGCCTCCTCCGCACCCCTGCGCGTCGCCGAGGAGGCGGCCGTCTCCACCGAGGCCGGCATGCCACGCGGCGTCACCGCCAAGAGCTGGGACACCGCCGCGGGCCGCGTGCTCGACGAACTCGGCGCCCTCGACGATCACGCCGCCGACCGCTACCAGGACCGCGTCGACCCGGTCGCGACGAACGTCATCGCCAAGGTGGTGATCGCCGGAGCGCTCGGCCTGATCGCCCTGCTGTACTCCCTCTTCCTGTCCGTACGCGTCGGCCGTTCCCTCATCCGCGACCTCAGGCAGCTGCGCATGGAGGCCCACGAGGCGTCCGGCGTACGCCTGCCCAGCGTGATGCGCCGCCTCTCGGCCGGCGAGGAGGTGGACGTGGAGACCGAGGTGCCGCTCCTGGAGTACGACAGGAATGAGATGGGCGAGGTCGGCCAGGCACTGAACACCCTCCAGCGGGCCGCGGTGGAAGCAGCCGTCAAACAGGCCGAACTCCGCGCCGGCGTCTCCGAGGTGTTCGTCAACCTCGCGCGCCGCAGCCAGGTGCTGCTGCACAAGCAGCTCACCCTGCTCGACACCATGGAGCGCCGTACCGAGGACACCGAGGAACTCGCCGACCTGTTCCGCCTGGACCACCTGACCACCCGTATGCGCCGGCACGCCGAGGGCCTGGTCATCCTGTCCGGCGCCGCCCCGTCCAGGCAGTGGCGCAAGCCCGTCCAGCTCATGGACGTCGTGCGTGCCGCCGTCGCCGAGGTCGAGGACTACGAGCGCATCGAGGTCCGCCGGCTGCCCCGCATCGCCGTCACCGGACCGGCGGTCGCCGACCTCACCCACCTGGTGGCCGAACTCCTCGAGAACGCCACGGTGTTCTCGCCGCCGCACACCGCGGTGCAGGTCCTCGGCGAGCGCGTCGCCAACGGTTTCACCCTGGAGATCCACGACCGAGGCCTCGGCATGGCGGCCGACACCCTTCTCGACGCCAATCTCAGGCTCGCCGAGACACCGGAGTTCGAGCTGTCCGACACCGACCGGCTCGGTCTCTTCGTCGTCAGCCGGCTCGCCCAGCGGCAGAACGTCCGGGTGTCCCTGCAGCCCTCGCCGTACGGCGGTACCACCGCGGTCGTCTTCATGCCCGACGCGCTGCTCACGGACGACGCCCCGGACACCAACGGCGTCGGTTTCCGTCTCGACCGTCCCCAGCACGTCAAGAAGAAGGAGGGGGCGGAGAGCCGCCGGTCAGCCCTCTCCCACGTGCCCGCACGGCTGCCGGACCGGTCGGCCCCGCTGCTGGACGGCCCGGTCGAACTGGAGGCGCCCGTCGACCTGGACGCCCTCGACGACCGGGACAGCGCGCAGGGCGGCCTGTTCCGCCCGCACCGCTCGCTCGTCGCGGCGGACGACGACCGGGTGGCCCGCCGCGCCGAACGGCGACGCCAGGAGCCCGCCGTCGAAGGCGAGCCGCCCCGGGGCGAGGACGGGACGAGCGCGCCGGTCGCGCTGCCCCGCCGCCGGACCCCCAAGCTGGTCAGTTCACACGGGCGCCCCGTCTCCGAACGGGCCGCCCGGAACGCGGACGAGCCGGTGCCGGCCGACCCGGAGCACACGGGAGCCCGGACAGGGCCCCAGGCACGAACGGGTGAGCCGCCCGCGCTGCCGGCCCGCCGCCGTCGCGACGACCGCACCGACGACCGCGGCGACGGAGGCACCAGCGGTCGTGACACCGCCCGCCCGGAGCCCGACGCGCTGCCGTCCCTCCCCGCTCGCCGCCGCGTCGCGTCCGCCGCGGGCAGGGGCTCCGTGTCCGGCAACGGCGAGGACCGCACGCGGCACGCCGACCGCGCCCCCGGCGTCCAGAGAGGAATCCCGGACGCCTCCGCACCCGGTACGGGCACGCTGCCCCGGCGCGTGCGGCAGGCGAACCTGGCACCCCAGCTCAGACAGAGTTCCGGACCGCCCGCCGAGGACCGCTCGGATCCCGCCGACCGGGACGCCGAGGAAGTGCGCAGCCGTATGGCCTCGCTCCAACGCGGCTGGCAGCGCGGCCGCGAGGAGAACGCCGCGGGGGACGACGTCCCCGGTGGCACGGCACCACAAGCACCACAAGCACCACAAGGAACGACTAAGGGGGACGGTCGATGACCGCACCGAAGGCGACCGGCCACACCACGACCCAGGCCGGGGAGCTCAACTGGCTCCTCGACGACCTGGTGGACCGTGTCGCGAGCATCCGCAAGGCCGTCGTCCTGTCCGGCGACGGTCTGGCGACCGGGGCCTCCAAGGACCTGACCAGGGAGGACAGCGAACACCTGGCCGCCGTGGCGTCCGGTTTCCACAGTCTCGCCAAGGGCGTGGGCCGGCACTTCGAGGCGGGCAGCGTCCGGCAGACGGTCGTCGAGCTCGACGACGCCTTCCTGTTCGTCACCGCCGCCGGCGACGGCAGCTGCCTCGCCGTCCTGTCGGACGCCGACTCCGACGTCGGCCAGGTCGCCTACGAGATGACCTTGCTCGTCAAGCGGGTCGGCGTGCATCTCGGCACCGCTCCGCGCACCGATCTGCCCTCGGGCGGGTAAGTGGGATGACATGAGCGCAGACGGTCAGGCAAGAGACCACTGGTTCGACGACGAGGCCGGGCCCGTCGTCCGTCCGTACGCCATGACGCGCGGCCGCACCACCAGTGCGGCCCAGCACCGCCTCGACCTGATCGCGGTGGTGGTCACGGAACCCCACGCGGACGATCCGGAGGCGGACGTCACGCTCTCCCCGGAGCACGTGGACATCGTCGGACTGTGCCGGGACACCCCGCAGTCGGTCGCCGAACTCGCCGCCGAACTCGACCTGCCCGTCGGCGTGGTACGGGTACTGGTCGGAGACCTCGTGGACGCCGAACTCGTCCACGTGAACCGGCCCGTGCCCCCGGCCGAGCTGCCGGACGAGAGCATCCTGCGCGACGTGATCAGCGGGCTGAGGGCACTGTGAAGCGGCCTCGGGGCAGGGTAAGGCGCACGGCAAGCGGCACGTCAAGCGGCACGTTAAGGAGAAGAGATCGATGATCTTCGGGCGTTCTCAGCGCGGCAAGCCGCCGGTCGAGCCCGTCACGCTCAAGATCCTGGTGGCCGGCGGCTTCGGCGTCGGCAAGACCACCCTCGTCGGCGCGGTCAGTGAGATCCGGCCGCTGCGTACCGAGGAACTGCTCACCGAGGCAGGGCGGCCCGTCGACGACGTCAGCGGTGTGGAGGGCAAGCACACCACCACGGTGGCCATGGACTTCGGGCGGATCACGCTCCGCGAGGACCTGGTGCTGTACCTCTTCGGCACGCCCGGCCAGGAGCGGTTCTGGTTCATGTGGGACGAGCTCTCCGAGGGCGCGCTCGGTGCCGTCGTGCTGGCCGACACCCGCCGTCTGGAGGACTGCTTCGCCGCCGTCGACTACTTCGAACGCCGTTCCATCCCGTTCGTGGTCGGGGTCAACTGCTTCGAGGGGGCGGCCCGCTACCCGGCGGAAACCGTACGCCAGGCCCTCGACCTCGACGCCGACGTGCCCTTGGTGATGTGCGACGCCCGTGACCGGGAGTCGGTCAAGGAGACACTCGTCGGTGTGGTCCAGCACGCCATGGTCCAGGCGGCGGACCGCCGCCGGGTCGTCATGACGTGACGGCCGGGGACACGGAGACGACACCCGCCGACCGCACGGGTTCGCAACCCGAGGGGACGAGCACCGGCCGCAACGGTTCGCGGCCCGCGGGACGAGTACCGACCGCCACGGCACCGCGAGCGCGGGCCGACGGCCACCGACGCGCGTGGACACCGGCCCTCCCGGCGTACACGCCGACCTGGCCGACGACGGCCGCACGGTCGCGCATCGGTGCCCCCGGGGCCGGCCTGGTTCACCCGGCAGGTGCCGCCGCCCGGTCCGAGCCGCGCCGGACCTCGTACCCCGGCACGCCCGCCCGGCCCAGCACCCAACTCGCCCCGTGCAGCGCCTTCGCGGCCTTCTTCAGCGGGGCCAGGCAGGCCGCCGCCTGCCGGTGGTCCGGCACGCCGCCCGGCGGGCACAGAACCGTCGCCAAGGAGAGCGTCACGGGCCGCCCGCCGGCCGACCACTGCACGTCCAGCACGGAGGTGGCCAGCGGATCCAGCCCTTCCGGGTCGGTGAGCACCAGGAAGTCGTCACCGCCGATGTGCCCCACGCGCGTGGAGCCCGCCGCCTTCTGCAGCAGCGCGCGCCCGATCGCCCGGATCAGTTCGTCACCCGCCGCGAAGCCGGCCCCGTCGTTGACCTGCTTGAAGTGATCCACGTCGAGCCAGCTCAGCGCGAACGCCCGCCCGTCCGCGATCCGCCGGTCCACCTCGCCCGTGATCGCGTCCGAACCGGGCAGCCGCGTCAGCGGATTGAGCCCGGCCGCCTCCTCGACCCGGCTCTCGGCCAGCGCCCGCACAAGATCCGCAAGCCGCACGACGCCCACGCACCGGCCGCACGCGTCGACCACGGCCACGTCGTCCGACGTACGGCCCGGGCCGCCGACCGCCACCACGTCCAGCACCTCCCAGGCCGTCGCGTCGACCCCCACCGTCCGCGGCAGGTCACCGAGCTTCGCGGCGGGCCGGTCGGCGTACAGGGCATGCCCGTAGCGCCCCGACATCGACAGCAGGAAGCGGGAGCGGTGCACCGACCGCACCGGAACCCCCTCCCGGTCCACGAGCAGCACCCCGGACACGTCGGGCGACCCGGTCAGCAGCGCCCGCACCTGCCCCGCCGAAGCCGTCGCGGGCAGCAGCGCGGCCGGCCGCACGAACTGCCGTACCGACGGCCCCGAGCGCGGTGCCGGTACGACGCCGGCGGAACCGGCCGGAACATACACGTCCGCCGCGGGCAACCGCGTCGGCGGCCCGAACAGCTCACCCTGCGCCAACTGCGCCCCGGCCGACCGCGCGGCAGCGCACTGCGACTCCGTCTCCACGCCCTCCACGGACAGCAGTGCCCCCAACTCGTCGCACAGCACCCGCATCGCCCGTACGGCCGCCGGCCGAGCCAGCAGCGACGCGTCGAGCTTCACCAGCTCCGGCGCCAGGTCCGTGAGCAGCCGCAGCGGCGCGTCCCCGTCGCCGACGCCGTCCGCGCACACCCGGAACCCCTGGCCCCGCAACGCGGTCACCGCCTCCAGCAGGGCCCGACGCGGAACATGCGTGTACGGAGGACAGACGTCGACCGTCACCTCCCACGGCATCCGTCCCGCCTCGCGTACGGCGCCGTGCAGCTCCTCCAGGCCACCGAGGTCGGCGAGCGTGCCCGCGAACACGTTCACGTGCAGCGGCAGCAGCGTCTCCTTGCGGACCGCCGCGCGGAACGCCGCCACCGCCAGCCGGCCGTCGAGTTCCGGGTCGCGCCGGGCCTCGGCCAGGACGTCGCCGGTCTCCGGGCGGACGAGTATCTCCAGCGCCGTGACCCCGCCGGTCATCAGGTTGACCACCGGTTGGAAGGCGAAGCGGAGAGTGTCCGTCCAGGAGCGCACGGGAGCAGGATGGCGCCGCGGGCAGCCCCACGGGCCCAGTTCACGTGACGTTCACGCAGGATTCCGGCACGCCCGCGAAGCGTACGAACGACGAGTCGCCGGCCCGCCCCCTTCCCCCACGGAACGCGCACCTGATAGATGCAGGGAACATGACACGACTCTCCACCGCGCTCCGCGGTCTGGCCACCACCCTCGCCGCCCTGCTCGCCGCCACGACCGTTCCCGCCGCCGCCCGGGCGGCAGCCCCCGGACCGAGGGCCCCGGAGGACTTCGTCGCCCTCAGGAGCGTCGACCCGACGATCATCCAGGAGATGCGCTACGTCACCCCGCACAACTTCGTCGGCGAGCGCATCGACGGCTACCGGCAGCCCCTGTGCATCCTCACCCGCCCCGCGGCCGAAGCCCTCCGCGACGCCCAGACCCGGCTGCTGCGCCAGGGCTATTCCCTCAAGGTGTACGACTGCTACCGGCCGCAGCGCGCCGTCGACCACTTCGTCCGCTGGGCCGAGGACCTCGACGACCAGGACATGAAGGCCGAGTTCTACCCGGACGTCGACAAGACCCGTCTGTTCGCGGACGGTTACATCGCGGAGAAGTCCGGCCACAGCCGCGGCTCCACCGTCGACCTCACGATCGTGAAGCTCCCGGCGAAGCCCACCCGGCCGTACCACCCCGGACAGCCCCTGGTCCCCTGCTTCGCCCCCCAGGACGAACGCTTCCCCGACAACTCCGTCGACATGGGCACCGGCTACGACTGCTTCGACACCCGCTCACACACCCTCGACCCCCGCGTCCAGGGCGCCCAGCGGGCCAACCGGCTGCTGCTCAAGAACACCTTGGAGGACGTCGGCCTGGTGAACCTCCCCGAGGAGTGGTGGCACTTCACCTACAAGCCCGAGCCGTACCCGGACACCTACTTCGACTTCCCGGTCTCCGCGAAGTCGCTCGCCGGCCGCCACTGAGCCGCCCGCCGGAGCCGCCCCCTCCACGATCGGATACAGTCCGCCGCGTGTCCGAAACCGAAACCTCTGTTCCCAACTCCGCACCGGGCTCCCACTGTTCGAGCTGCGGCACACCCTTCGGAGCGGGCGTCTCCGGCTGGCCCCGTACCTGCCCCGCCTGCGACACCACGGCCTACCGCAACCCGCTGCCGGTCGCGGTCGCCCTCCAGCCCGTGTACGACACGCGGGGCACCGCCCTGGTCGTCATCACCCGCACCGTGCACCCCGCGCGCGGGGGCGTCGCACTGCCCGGCGGCTACGTCGACGACCGGGAGGACTGGCGGCAGGCGGTCGTCCGTGAGCTCAAGGAGGAGACGGGCATCGACGCGGCGAGCCGCGACGTACGACTCGCCGACGCCATGAGCTCGCCCGACGGCCACCTGCTCCTCTTCGGGCTCCTCCCCGAGCGGCCGGCCGAGAACCTCCCCACGTCCGTCACCACGGACGAGACCGAGGGATGGCACCTGCTGCGCAGGGCGGAGGAGCTCGCCTTCCCCCTCCACACCCGGGCGGTGCGCGCCTGGTTCGAGGGCCGCTACATCTGAGCCGAGCGCTCCTCGAGCCCACGGACGCGCACCGGTCGGGACGGTTCGCTCACGCCGTCCTCGCCCTCCCTCTCCACGACGACCCGCCGCGCCCTCCAACGGGACACGTACCGTTCGATCTCCGGTTCCGCCCAGCCGTCGCCCGCGTCCGGCACGACCAGCCCGCCGCCGGTCCGCCCCCGCGCGGGCGCCCACACCTCCAGCTCCGTCCCGCCGTCCTCCCCGCGCACCGGAAGCACGGCTCCTGCGCGCGCGAACACCGGAATCCGCGCCAGAGGAGCATCGACGAGAACCTGCGCGGGCCCTTCGTACGCCTGCTCCGTCACCACGTCGTACCAGCGTCCCCGCGGCAGTTGCACGGCCCGCCGGTCCGCCCCCGGATCAAGCACCGGAGCCACCAGCAGACAGTCACCCAGCAGAAAGGCGTCCTCGCAGTCCCGCAGCGCCCGCTCCTCCGGCGCCGACCACCACAGCGGACGCACGTACGGCGCGCCCGTACGCCGGGCCAGATGCGCCAGTGTCATGAAGTAGGGCAGCAACCGCCGCCGTTCGACGAGCGCCGTCCGCGTGTGCTCCAGCACCTCGGCACCCAGCGCCCACGGTTCCCCGCGGCCCGCCCGCGCACCGCCGCGCGTGCGGAACAGCGGCAGATAGGCAGCCAGCTGGAACCACCGCAGGTACAGCTCGGGCGACCGGCTCCCGCCGGCCTCGCCCACATCCGGCCCCGCGTACGGCACTCCGCACAGCCCGAGCCCCATCACCAGCGCCAGCGACGCGCGCAGTCCGGGCCAGCCCGCGGCGACGTCACCGGACCACGTGCCGCCGTAACGCTGCATCCCGGCCCAGCCGGACCGCGAGAGCACGAACGGCCGCTCCTCGGGCACCAGGCTCCGCAGCCCCTCGTATCCGGCCCGGGCCATGCACAGCGCGTACACGTTGTGCGCCTCCCGGTGATCGCCGCCCCCGCCCTCCAGCGAGTGCCGGGCCGAACGGGGCAGCGTCGGCTCCCCGAACGCGGCCAACGAGGTGGGCGCGTCCAGATCGTGCCAGAACCCGGTGAACCCCTGCCTCAGCCCCTCCTCGTAGAGCCTGCCCCACCACTCGCGCACACGCGCGTGCGTGAAATCCGGGAAGACCACGTCCCCGGGCCACGCCACCCCCCGGACGACCGGCCCCGAGGCGTCCCGTACGAACACGTCCTCGCCCGTCCCGCTGTCGTACACGGCGTTGCCGGGCGCGGCGGGGACCACGGGCCCCACGACCGACACCAGCCGGACACCGTCCCGCCGCAGCTCGTCGGCGAGGACGGGCAGCTTGGGAAACCGCTCCTCGTCCACGGTGAACACCTGCCGGGCATCGAGATGGCCGACGTCCAGATGCACGGCGTCGAGCGGCAGGTCACGCTCCTGGTAGCCGGCGACGATCCGCCGCACCTCCTGCTCGTCACCGAGACCCGACCGCAGGTGATGGTGACCGAGCGCCCACGCCGGAGGCAGCGCCGGCGCCCCGGTGAGCGACGCCCAGGCGAGCAGCACGCGCGCGGGGGTACCGACCATCACCCAGCACCGCAGCGGACCGCCCTCCATCCGCAGCACACTCCGCCCCGGCCGGTCGTGCCCGGACCCCGACCCCTCCTCGCCCTCCCGCAACGCCACCGTGCCGTCCCACGAACTGTCGTGGAACACCAGATGCGTCCCCGCGTCGGCCACCACCAACTGCACCGGCATCGTGACGGACGACGCATCCTCCACCGGGGAGAAGGCCGGTCCCACCGCCGTGTTCCACAGCCGGTACGTGCCGTGCCCCAGCCGGAGACCCGTGGCCCGCCCGCCGAGCCCGAAGAACCGGGCGTCCGCCGCCACCTCCGAACGCTGCGTCCAGCGCGCCGCACCACCGCCGACCGGTTCCCACCAGCGGGGCGGCAGCTCACGGCGCAGCACCACGCCCCCCGGCGTACGCACCTCGATCGCGCCGTGCCGGGACACGGCCACGGTCGCCCGCTCGGCCACCACCCGCCAGCCGCCGTCCTTGTCCGGCTCCAGCACCGCCCGCGGATCCGGCTCCGGACACCGGCCCGCCAACGCGTACGACGGCTCCGGCCCGGCCCCGTCCCAGCCCCAGAACACGGCCCCGTTCACCGCGACGAGGACGCGCAGCTCCGAGCGGCTGAACCGGACGACACCGCCCCCGGGCCCGGGCTCCACCTCCTGCATCGGCCCCGGCACCCGCGCACGCTCCGCCCCCCGCGGCGGCAGCCCCGCGGCGTCGGCACGCCGCCTGCGCCACGCCGCCCGTACGGTACGCAACCCCTGCGCCGCTCCCGCAGAGCCGACCATTTTCACCGAACGCACCAGGTCACGACCGTCCATGCCGCTCACCCTGCCATCGACGGCCTCCCGCGCGGGCCTCGTTCAACTGCCGTTCACCCGTGACGGGACCACATCTTCACGGCGCCGACTATGTGGCGCGCGCCCTGGTGCGGAAATCGATCAGGTGGCATCGTCCGTGTCAGCCGCGTCACGCGCACACCCCAGCCCGTGCGCGGAGGACGCACACGACGCGCACAGTCCGGGAGCCGCCCCATGCCGACCGTGAACCCCCAGCCGCTCTGGCAGCCAGATCCGCACCGCATCGACCAGGCACGGATCACCAGGTTCCAGACCTGGGCCGCAGAACACCACGACGCCCCCGCCGAGGGCGGATACGCCGCCCTGCACCGCTGGTCCGTCGACGAGCCGACCGCCTTCTGGAAGGCCGTCACGCAATGGTTCGACGTACGCTTCTCGACCCCCTACGCGCGCGTACTGGGCGACCGCTCGATGCCCGGCGCCCAGTGGTTCCCCGGCGCCACCCTCAACTACGCCGAGCACGCCCTGCGCGCGGCGGCCACCCGAGCGGACGAACCGGCCCTCCTGTACGTCGACGAGACCCACGAGCCGAGCCCCGTCACCTGGGCCGAGCTGCGCCGCCAGGTCGGCTCGCTCGCCGCCGAACTGCGCGCCCTCGGCGTACGCCCCGGTGACCGCGTCAGCGGTTACCTGCCGAACATCCCGCAGGCCGTGGTGGCCCTCCTCGCCACCGCGGCCGTGGGCGGCGTCTGGACCTCCTGCGCCCCCGACTTCGGCGCCCGCAGCGTCCTGGACCGCTTCCAGCAGGTCGAACCGGTCGTCCTGTTCACCGTCGACGGCTACCGCTACGGCGGCAAGGAACACGACCGCCGCGACACCGTCACCGAACTCCGCCGCGAACTGCCCACCCTGCGCGCCGTCGTCCACATCCCGCTCCTCGGCACCGAGACCCCCGAGGGCGCGCTGGACTGGCAGACCCTGACGGCCGCGGACGCGGACCCCGTCTTCGAGCAGGTGCCCTTCGACCACCCCCTGTGGGTGCTCTACTCCTCCGGCACCACCGGCCTGCCCAAGGCCATCGTCCAGTCCCAGGGCGGCATCCTGGTCGAACACCTCAAACAGCTCGGCCTGCACTGCGACCTCGGCCCCGAGGACCGCTTCTTCTGGTACACCTCGACCGGCTGGATGATGTGGAACTTCCTCGTCTCCGGCCTCCTCACCGGCACCACGGTCGTCCTCTACGACGGCAGCCCGGGCTACCCGGACGCGGGCGCCCAGTGGCGTATCGCCGAACGCACCGGCGCCACCCTCTTCGGCACCTCCGCCGCCTACGTCATGGCCTGCCGCAAGGCCGGCGTGCGCCCCGCCCGCGACCACGACCTCTCCCGGGTCACGTGCGTCGCCACCACGGGCTCTCCGCTCCCGCCCGACGGCTTCCGCTGGCTGCACGACGAGTTCGCCGCGAGCGGCGCGGACCTGTGGATCGCCTCGGTCAGCGGCGGCACCGACGTGTGCTCGTGCTTCGCGGGCGCCGTCCCCACCCTGCCGGTGTACATCGGCGAACTCCAGGCCCCCGCCCTGGGGACCGACCTGCAGTCCTGGGACCCCGGGGGCGCACCCCTGACCGACGAGGTCGGCGAGCTGGTCGTCACCAACCCGATGCCCTCGATGCCGATCCGCTTCTGGAACGACCCGGACGGCAGCCGCTACCACGACAGCTACTTCGACACCTACCCCGGCGTGTGGCGGCACGGCGACTGGATCACCCTCACCTCCCGTGGATCCGTCGTCATCCACGGCCGTTCCGACTCCACCCTCAACCGGCAGGGCGTCCGCATGGGCTCGGCCGACATCTACGAGGCCGTCGAGCGCCTTCCCGAAATCACCGAATCCCTCGTCATCGGCGTCGAGCAGCCCGACGGCGGCTACTGGATGCCCCTGTTCGTGCACCTGGCCTCCGGCGCCTTGCTCGACGAGACCCTGCTGAACCGCATCACACAGACCATTCGTGAACAGCTCTCTCCGCGTCATGTCCCCGACGAGGTCATCGAGGTGCCCGGTATCCCGCACACCCTGACCGGCAAGCGCATCGAGGTCCCGGTCAAGCGCCTCCTCCAGGGCACCCCGCTGGAGAAGGCCGTCAACCCCGGCTCCATCGACAACCCGGACCTGCTCCGCTTCTACGAGGACCTCGCCCGCAAGCGCGCCTGAGAGCCCCTCGACGGGCCGGCCGCCCAGAACGGCGGCCGGCCCACGACGCCGCCCCGAGGCCGTTGTCAGTGCCGCCAGTTACTGTGAGTGAGCATTGATCGACTGCGCACAGGGGGAAACATGGCGCACACCGACCAGACCGGGCGACGCGTCCTGCGCCGCGAAATCGCCGGCACCATCGGACTGCTCACCGACGAACACGACTTCCGCGCCATGCGGCGCTACCGCAGCTTCACCTTCGACGACCACGCCGCCTATCTCCACCAGGTGGAAGCCCTGCTCAGGTCACGCGCCTCACAGGGCACCCACACCAGCGTCGCCCTGTTCGACCCGGAGGAATACGCCGACTTCTGCTCGGCGACGGGACTCGACCCCGACGCCGCCGCCAGCCGTACCCGGTTCACCGCCGAACTCGCCGCCAGCGGACCCACCGTCCCGTACGAGGGCCAGCCCCTCGCCGACCTCCTGCCGGACCTCGTCGACGAAGCCGTCCGCCAGGCCACCCGGGAGTACGCGTCCACCCTGCTCGCCCGCCTCGGCAACTGCGCCACCTGCGGCGAGGATCTCGGCCGGGCCGCCTTCACCCGGGCCACGCGCCTCCTCGTCCGCATCCTCGAAACGGCTCCACCGGGCAACCGGCACCTGGTCTGCAGCGTCTCGGGCTCCCCGGAAACCCTCGTCGCCGTCCTGTACGCCGACGAGGACATCGACGGCACCCCGCACATCGACGAGGCCGAAACCCTGGAATTCACCAGCGTCCTCGCCCTCGGCCTCGCCACCCACAGCCCCGGCGGACTCGTCATGCGGATCAGCACCCCGGGCGGCCCGGACCGCATCCACGGCTGGCGCCTGCGGGGATACGGCCTCGAACCCCTCACCGCCGGTGAGGTCTTCGACGCGTACTGCACCGACGCCGACTCCGGGGACCTCATCTCCCCGGAATCCAACGTCGACTACTGCGCGCCCCCCGACCTCGGAGACGACCACCTGCCACCGGGACACCACCACTGAACGCGTGCGGGGCGCCCCACCCGAAGGTGGAACGCCCCGCACCACAGCCTCGTCCGGCACCTACTCGCCGGACAGCACCGCCTGGGCGGCGTTGCGCGCCTCATCGGCGCTGTCCGCCGCCCGGGCGGCCGCCGCGGCACGCTCGCACTGCGCCAACGTGAACTTCGCCAGAGTCGCGCGGACGTAGGGAAGAGACGCCGCACCCATGGAGAGCGAGGTGACGCCCAGACCGGTCAGCACACACGCCAGCAGCGGGTCCGAAGCGGCCTCACCGCAGACACCACAGCTCTTGCCCTCGGCCTTCGCCGCCTCGGCGGACAACGCCACGAGGTCGAGCAGCGCCGGCTGCCACGGGTCCTGCAACCGGGACACCGCGCCCACCTGACGGTCGGCCGCGAAGGTGTACTGCGCGAGGTCGTTCGTCCCCAGCGACAGGAACTCGACCTCCTGCAGCACCGAGCGCGCCCGCAGCGCGGCCGACGGGATCTCCACCATCGCGCCGAACTTCGCCCGCAGCCCGGCCTCACGGCACGCGTCCGCGAACGCCTTGGCATCGGCCCGGTCCGCCACCATCGGGGCCATGACCTCGAGGTAGACGGGCAGTCCCTCCGCCGCCTTGGCCAGCGCCGTCAGCTGCGTGCGCAGCACGTCCGGGTGGTCGAGCAGCGTCCGCAGACCACGCACGCCCAATGCCGGATTCGGCTCGTCGCCGGGGGTCAGGAAGTCCAGCGGCTTGTCGGCGCCGGCGTCCAGCACCCGCACGACGACGCGCCCCTCGGGGAACGCCTCCAGCACCTGCCGGTAGGCGGCGACCTGCTTCTCCTCCGACGGCGCCTTCTCGCTGTCGTCGAGGAAGAGGAACTCGGTACGGAAGAGACCGACACCCTCCGCGCCGGCCTCGACCGCCGCGGCCACGTCCGCGGGCCCGCCGATGTTCGCGAGCAGCGGCACCTTGTGACCGTCCGAGGTCGCACCCGGCCCCGTCGACGCGGCCAGCGCGGCCTTGCGCGCGGCAGCCTCCTCCCGCAGCCGCGCCTTCTTCTCCTCGCTGGGATTCACGAAGATCTCACCGGTGCTGCCGTCCACGGCGACGACCGTGCCCTCGGGCAGTTCCCCGGCGCCCGGCAGCGCCACCACGGCCGGCACGCCGAGTGCCCGCGCGAGAATCGCACTGTGACTGGTCGGCCCACCCTCCTCGGTGACGAAACCGAGGACCAGCGTCGGGTCCAGCAGCGCCGTGTCCGCGGGTGCCAGATCCCGCGCGATGAGAACGTACGGCTCGTCGCTGTCCGGGACGCCCGGCATCGGCACCCCGAGCAGACGGGCGACGATACGATTCCGCACATCGTCGAGGTCGGCCACGCGGCCGGCCAGGTACTCACCGGCACCGGCCAGCAGGGCGCGGTAAGCGGCGAAGGCGTCGTACACCGCGCGCTCGGCCGTGCTGCCGACGGCGATCCGCCGCTCCACGTCCGACATCAGCTCGGGGTCCTGGGCCATCATGGCCTGCGCCTCGAGCACCGCCTGGGCTTCGCCCCCCGCCAGATTGCCGCGTGCCATCAGGTCGGCCGCCACAGCCTCCACGGCCTTGCGGGCGCGCCCCTGCTCGCGCTCCGCGTCCTCGGCCGGGATCTGCTTGGCCGGCGGTTCGAGCACCGCCGTCCCCATGTGCCGAACCTCGCCGATCGCCACACCGTGGCTCACACCGACGCCTCGCAGCGTTGTCTCCATCTCACCCGTCCCGATAATGCGGCGGGTCCCGCCGCCGCGGTGGTTGTCCTACCAGCCGTCATACGACGGCGCCGATGTCACTTCCAGAGGAAGAGGCTCTCGCCGGTCTTCACTTCGCCGTTCTCACGGAGATCGGTGAGGGCCTCGGCCGTCGCCTCCAGGGCCACGACCGGACAGACCGGCGACTTGCCCGCGGCCTCGACGGCGGCCGGGTCCCAGCGGACCACGCCCTGCCCACGCACGACGGTGTCGCCCTTGTTCACCAGCAGCTCGAAACCCTCACCGTTGAGCTGCACGGTGTCGATGCCGAGATGAGTCAGCACACCGTGCCCGCTGTCGTCGACCACGACGAAGGCGTGCGGGTGCAGGGACACGATGACCCCGTCCACGGGGGCGACCGCCTCGGAAGGCTCCCGAACGGGATCGATGGCGGTACCCGGGCCGACCATGGCGCCGGAGAAGACGGGATCGGGCACAGCGGCCAGTCCGATGGCACGTCCTGCGAGCGGGGACGAGACGGTGGTCATGGGAAGCCTCCCGGGGCGGTGGTGTGTACGGGCCGTCACTGCCTGTCCCGGACGGCGCACTGACGAGCAGGGTATGTCATAGGAAGTACCGGTTCCGCATGAGTGTTCCGATTAGAGGTCTAGACCACAGTCCCCACGGATTTGCACCCGTTCCGCGACTCCGTGTACAGTCGTTATTCCTGCACGGGGCTGAGCGATGTGAAGCAGACGCCCTCGCCCCGGCAGACCCAACTCATCAGATCCTATCGCTGGATCGCCTTCTGCGTGCTCGCAGGACGGTGGTCATGAGGCACCGGGAAAGCCTGATAGTGTTGGAAACACCGAAGGGAAGCGCCCGGAGGAAAGCCTGAGAGAGTCTCTCGGGTGAGTACAAAGGAAGCGTCCGTTCCTTGAGAA